>NZ_JASCQQ010000022.1:0-23791 GCF_030012485.1 Halomonas rhizosphaerae | reverse complement strand
GACCCGGCTGCGGATCCTCGAGCGCGGCGTGGAAGCCAGCGTCAACGGGGTGCTGATCGCTGACGCAGGCGAGCCCGATCTGCCGATCATCTATGCCAACGACGCCTTCCAGCGCATGACCGGCTACACACGCGAAGAGATCATCGGTCGCAATTGTCGCTTCCTGCAGGGCGCCGAGACCGATACGGCGGCGGTTGAGCAGGTTCGCCAGCAGCTGGCTCGCCAGTGCGAGGTGCACGTCACCCTGTGCAACTATCGCAAGGACGGCACCCCCTTCTGGAACGATCTCTACATTGCCCCGGTGCGCGATGAGGAGGGGCAGGTCACCCACTATGTGGGCATCCAGCATGACATCTCCGAACACAAGGCCTATGAGGCCCGCCTGGCCCACCACGCCAGCCATGATGCCTTGACCGGCTTGGCAAACCGCGCGTTGCTCGAGGATCGGCTGGTCCATGATTTCGAGCTGGCCAGGCGTCAGGGGCATCTGCTGGCGGTCCTCTTCGTCGACCTCGACGAGTTCAAGCCCATCAATGACAGCCTGGGCCACGCCATCGGGGACCAGCTGCTGCTGGGGGTCTCACAGCGCCTGTCCGCGGCGATGCGCGCGGGCGACACCCTGGCGCGCCTGGGCGGCGACGAGTTCGTGGTGCTGCTGCCGGACCTGCACAACGAGGAGCAGGCGTTGCAGGTGGCGGAGCGGCTGCTGGCGCTCATTGCCCGGCCCTATCGGGTCGGCGAGCATGAACTTTCGCTGTCTTGCAGCATCGGCATCGCCGTCAGCAGTGCGGAGGTGTCCCAGCCCAACGAGCTCATCCAGCAGGCGGACATGGCCATGTACCGGGCCAAGCAGCAAGGCCGCAATGCCTACTATTGGTTCACGCCCGAGATCACCCATCGGCTGGGTGATCGCGTCGCGCTGCGCAATGAGCTCCAGGAGGCGATTGATGTGCAGGCCTTCGAGCTGCACTATCAGCCCTTGATCGACCGGCAGGGTCGGGTCGTGGGCGTGGAGGCGCTGTTGCGCTGGCCAAACCCCCTGCGCGGTTATGTCTCTCCGGCACAGTTCATTCCCCTGGCCGAGGAGACCGGCCAGATCATCCCGATCAGCGAGTGGGTACTCCGCCGGGCCTGCCATGACCTGCGAATGCTCGACGGGGCAGGGCAGGGCCTCCTGAATGTCGCCGTCAATCTCTCGCCGCTGCAGTTCCATCGCTCGAGCTTTCTCGGCAACCTGCGCCAGACCCTGGCCGTCACCGGCTTACCGGCGCCAAAACTGTCCCTGGAGCTGACCGAAGGCGTGTTGATGAACGATACCGAAAGTGCCATCGACACCCTGCATGCCCTCAGGGAGATGGGCGTGGGCGTCGCCATCGACGATTTCGGGACTGGCTTTTCCAGCCTCAGCTACCTCAAGAACCTGCCCATCGACACGGTGAAGATCGACCGCAGCTTCGTCAGTGAAGTGACGCGTAATGCCGAGGATGCCGCCATCATCCAGGGCATCATCTCCATGGCGCACCACCTCGGGCTTATGGTGGTCGCCGAAGGCATCGAGCATGAGGAACAGCACCGCCTGCTGATGGCGCATGGCTGCGATCTCTTCCAGGGCTTCCACCTTGCGCGTCCCATGCCACTGGAGCGCCTCATCGAATTCCTCGAAGAGAGCCGCTCGGTCTCCCTGGGTGAGTAGCGTTGCCGGCAGCGGGAATGCTCGGGAGTAGGCAGGTTCAGCGCGTCAGCATCAACTCGACCAGCTTACCCGTCGGACTCACTCCCGATACGTCAGGTTGGTCTCCCAGCTTTTCGCGCTTTCCTCGATGGCGCGTCTTACCCCCTCGGCATCACCCGCCTGGAAGGCGGCATAGATCGCCTTGTGATCATTGAGGGCGGTTTCCGGCAGTGTCTGCATCGAGGTCTCGAGGGCCGCCTCTATCAACTCCAGTAGCGTCCGGCCGACCCGGATCGTCATGGGATTGTGGGTGGCATGCAGGATGGCACGATGGAAGCTGACATCGTGGCGTGATGTCTGCTCGCCGTTGGCAATCGCCGTGGCCATGTCGTCAATGGCCTGCCGAATGCGCTGATGGTCTTCATCGGTGGCGTTGGCCATTGCCTGGAGGGTGTAGGCGGGCTCGAACATCGCCCGGAACTCGAGCACGTCGCGCGTCATGCCGCGCGCCAGGATCATGCCGAAGGCCATGGGGTCGACCAGGGGATCCCCCGGCTCGCGCCGGATGATGGTGCCATGGCCTCGCCGGACCTCCACGATACCGATCGCCTGGAGCATCTTGATGGCTTCGCGAACGCTCGATTTGCCGATGCCCAGACTCTGGGTCAGTTCGGTCTCGGAAGGCAGGTAGTCGCCTGGCTTGAGGTCACCGCGAATCAGCGCGGACTTGATCCGCTCCAGTATCTGAAAGGCAATCGAGCTGCGTTCGATGGAGCCGCCGAAGCGTTCCGACGGCTCCGGCGAAATGGCCGGGTTGGACAAGGTGTTCATCAAAAGTTCTCTTGCTGTCGTTGGCCTACGAGAGCATGGGTCGCTGGCGTGCTGAGCCCGGTCGTTTGTGGCGAGACATCACTCTACGCAATGTGGAGCGTGACAAACGGCGCTTGCATCTCGGCATGAGCTGAGTCTAGCATGACCCAAGTCATCAGACATCAGATGTCTCATCAGTGGTCCGGCTCAGGGACGAGACGGTCGTCGAGATGACCTGCATGTGAAGCCCATCAGGGCGCGAGAAAATCAGATTCGGTGCCATGCCATGACCAGACAGCGCGTCATCGTGCTCACTACAGGTGGCACGATTGCCAGCAAACCCGGCGGGACCGGACGCAACGTGTCCGGGGCCATGTCAGGCGAGTCGCTGCTGGAGCGTGTGGCCGTGCCGCAGACGCCCGACCTTGAGGTCGAGGTTCGATCGATACTCCAGAAGCCAAGCAATGCCATCAGCCTGGACGACCTGATGGAGATGGCTCGCCAGTGTCAGGCACTGGAACAGGATCCCGATGTGATCGGTATCGTTATCACGCATGGCACCGATACGCTGGAAGAGACCGCCCATTTCCTCGACATCACGCTCTCGCTCGAGGCCTGCGCCCTGGTCATGACCGGCTCGCAACGTGCCCCGCACGAGGAGGGCACCGATGCCTTTCGCAATCTTGCCAATGCCATCACCGTTGCCGCAGCCCCCCGAGCAAGAGGCATCGGCGTGACGGTCGTCTTCAACGAGTCGATTTTCGCCGCACGCAGCGTCCGCAAGCTCAACAGTTATCACGTGAACGGTTTCGGGGCACCGGGTGTCGGCGCGCTGGGGTATGTGGATGGCCAGCGGGTCCACGTGGCTCAGCTGCCACGCCGAGCAGCCCCGCTCCCACTCGGCGATCGCCTGCCCCGTATCGACATCCTCTCGAGCTACCTGGATGCCAGCCCGCGACTGATCGAGGCCGCAGTGGCCAGCGGCGCACAAGCGCTGGTGGTGGAGGGCCTTGGCCGCGGGCATGTGCCGCCGACGTGGTTGGAGACCATCGGCGAGGTAACGCGTGGGGGTATACCGGTCGTCGTGGTATCCGGCTGCCATGAAGGGCCGGTCAACACTCGCTATGAGTTCCCAGGGAGTCTGGCCAGTCTCCAGGCACACGGGGCCATTGCCGTTCGCGACTTGAGTGCGCGCAAGGCTCGCCTGACCCTGGCTGTCCTGCTTTCCACCGAAGGCACGGAGGGCATTGCCGCTCGCTTTGAACAAACGATGTCCTGATCCTGCTGAGTCGGAGGTGTTGATTCGGCAGGTACTTGACGCCAAGCCAGCGCTTGGCCCCACCACCACAGCCCACCAACATAGACCAACATAGATAGGTGCAAACAATGAATAACAAGTTGACCAAGGTATCACTAGCGGCCGCAATCGCGGCAGTATCTTTCGGGATCAGCCAGGCGCAGGCGGCGGATTTCAACTTCACCTTCGCCCACGTGCTGATCGAGGAAACCCCGAACGGACAGGCGGCGCTGCGCTTCAAGGAAGAAGTCGAGGAAAAGTCGGACGGACGGATCAGCATCGAGGTGCTCCCCGCCGCACAGGTGGGCGGGGATGTCGAGATCATCGAGCAGATCCAGATGGGGCTGGTCGATATCGGTATTCCGCCGACGGCCACCCTGGGGAATTTCGAACCGCGCATGCAGATCCTCGATCTGCCGTTCCTGTTGCCGGATTACGACACCATGGTCGAGGTGCTCGACGGTGACGTTGGGCGTGAGATCCTCGATACCCTCGATGACGACAACATGTATGGCGTGAACTTCTGGGGGGCCGGTTTCCGCCACATCACCAACAATGTCCGTCCGATCGAAACCCCGGAGGACCTTGCCGAGGTTCGCATGCGGACCATGCAGGCGCCAATCATCATCTCGACCTATGAAAATCTCGGCGCCAACGCGACGGCGATGGCCTTCACCGAGGTGTACAACGGCCTGCAGCAAGGGGTCGTCGAGGGTCAGGAAAACCCGCTGGCCAACATCTACACCATGCGCTTCTACGAAGTGCAGGATTACCTGTCGCTCACCAATCATGCCTATCACGCCTATGCGGCAGTCATCAACAGCGACTCCTGGAACTCGCTGCCCGAGGATCTGCAGGAAGTGATGATCGAGGCGTTCGATAACGGTCGCCAGGCGTCGCGCGAGCTCACCCTTCAGGATGAGGAACGAATCCTTCAGGAGATCGAAGGCGAGATTGCGATCAATGAGATCACGGACGACGCTCGTGAAGACTTCATCGAGGCGAGCATGCCGGTGCATGAAGAGTACGAGGATATCGTGACGACAGAGCTTCTGCACAAGGTCTACGACGCCGTGGGCATCGAGTACTGATCCATGTTCGAAGCGCTCAATAAGCTCATTGATCGCTTGGAAAAGGTGGCGATGGTCGCTTTCATGTCGATTGCGACCATCATTACCACCTTCCAGGTCGTCTATCGCTACGGCTTCAATAGCTCGCTCTCCTGGGCGGAAGAGGTCGTGATCTACTCCATTGTCTGCATGAGCTTCGTCGGGGCCAGCATGGGGGTTCGCCATGGGGTCCATATCTCGGTGGACGTGCTGAATGCCTTCGCACCCCCTGCGGTGAATCGCTGGCTTCACATCCTCACGGCCGTCCTGGGCATCGCGTTCGCCATTGCCCTGGCCTATCTGGGGTTCAGGCTGTTCTTCAGTACCCTCGAGCGCGGGATGCTGTCCCCTGCGATGCGCATGCCCATGGCCTGGGTGTACTTTCCCATTGGCCTTTCAGGGCTATTGCTGATCATCCGCTATTGCTGGGTGATCCGGGAAGTGTGGCAAAAGCCGCCTGTCTCGATGGCCGAAGAGCTGGCTGCCGAGAAAGACAAGCTGGTGTGACGGTCGTCCTGCCCATCGCGACTACCTGAGGAAACCTCATGATTACGGCCTTGTTGCCCATCTTCTTTGCGGTATTGCTGTTGGGGCTGCCGATCTTCGCGGCGCTGGCCTTTGCCGTGATACTCGCCATCCAGTTCTTTGGTAATACCGACCCGGTCATCGTGCCGATGCGCATGTTCTCGGGCATGAACAACTTTTCGCTGATGGCGATTCCCTTCTTCATCCTGGCCGCCGAACTGATGCGCATTGGCGGCCTGTCAGACCGCCTGATCGATCTGGCCAAGGCGCTCGTCGGCTGGGTGCCCGGTGGGCTGGCGGCGGCGACGGTGCTGTCCTGTCTGTTCTTCGGTTCCATCTCGGGGTCGAGTCCGGCCACGGTGGTCGCCATCGGCAGTATCATGTTTCCCGCCCTGGTGGCGGCCGGTTATGACAAGCGCTTTGCCATCGGAGTGATCGCCACGGCGGGGACCCTGGGGCCCATCGTGCCCCCCAGCATCGCACTGATCATCTACGGTTCGGTCACCGGCACCTCGGTGGGGCGCCTCTTCGCCGCCGGACTGCTGCCCGCGATCCTGATTGCCTCGATCCTCATCGCCTATTGCATCGTCTACGCGTCCTTCAAGGGCTATGGCCGCAGCACGTTCCCGTCGCTGCGCGAGATCGGTTCGGCATTCAAGGCGGCGGCCTGGGGGTTGGGCTTGCCGGTCATCCTGCTCGGCGGGATCTACAGCGGTGTTTTCACCCCTACGGAGTCCGCCGCCGTGGCCTGCATGTACGGCCTGTTCGTCGGGATGGTGGTCTATCGCAAGATCGACTTCAAGAACCTGCTGTCGACGCTGAACAGCGCGGGGCTGATGTCGGCGTCCCTGTTGCTGATCACCGCGGGGGCATCGGCCTTCTCCTGGTTGCTGGCGATTACCGGGGCACCGACTCAGCTGGCAGGGGAGGTGCTCTCATGGACTGAAGACCCCATCCAGGTCATGGCGCTGTTCAATGTGGTCATGCTCATTGCCGGCTTCTTCCTCGACAGTGCCTCGGCGATCATCGTGCTGTCGCCGCTGCTGCAGCCCATTGCCGCGCAGGTCGGCGTGGACGCGACCCATTTCGGCGTCATCACGCTGATCAACTTCTCGGTCGGCATGATTACCCCGCCCGTGGGCCTCAACCTCTTCGTGGCCATGGCCATCTCCAAGATGACATTGCCCGAAGTGTTCAAGGCCTGCCTGCCGTTGATCGGCCTGATGCTGCTGTCCCTGGTGATCATTACCTACGTGCCCTGGTTCAGTACCTACCTGCCTGACTTGATCTACCGCTGAGGAGGCGTCATGACAGAGATAGCGCATCTTCATGAAGCGCTGGATGGGCAACGCCTCTGGGACGATATCCAGGCGCTGGCGACCATCGGGGGCCTCGAGCCCAAGGGGATTCGACGGCTGGCCCTCGACACCCAGGACAATCAGGCTCGCCTGTGGCTCGCCGAGCAGGGCCGGTCGCTCGGCTGCCGGGTCTATTTCGATGCCCTGGGCAATCTCTTCCTGCGTCGCGAGGGGCAGGATGCCTCCCTGGCCCCGCTGTTGATCGGTAGCCACATGGACAGTCAGCCCCAGGCCGGTGCGCATGATGGGGCCCTGGGCGTTCTGGCCGGTCTGGCCGTGCTCAGGACCTTGCAGGAGCAGGGCATTGAGCACCATCGCTCGCTCGAGATCGTCTCCTGGACGAACGAGGAAGGCGCGCGCTTCGCACCAGGTGCCTCGGGATCTTCCTGGTTCGCCGGGCAGCGGGAGTATGACGATATCGTGGCCGCCCTGGACGGCGACGGCGTGCGCTTCGGTGATGCCCTCCAGGAGTGCCTGACCCTGCTTGAGGACAAGGGGCTCGAGTACCGTCCCGCGCCCTTTGTACCGTACGCCTTTCTCGAGCTTCACATCGAGCAAGGGCCGGTGCTGGAACAGCAGGGGAAACCGGTGGGGGTCGTCAGCGGGATTCAGGGGGTCAACTGGTATCGCATCCAGGTCGAAGGCGTGGCCAACCATGCCGGCACGACGCCGCGACAGGCCCGCCGGGACGCCTTCGATGGTGCCCATGAGCTGGTGACAGCGCTGAAGGCGGCGACACGGGAGCAGGACGATGACCTGCGCTTCACCATCGGCAGGTTCTCTCTGTGGCCCGATGCCGTCAACACCATTGCCCAACGGGCCACCTTCACCATCGATCTGCGTCATCCCGATGCACGGGTGCTGGAGGCACTCGACCGCCACTTCCATGCCCTGGCCGAACGGCAGTGGAGTGGCTGTGATGTCACCCTCGAGGTGACCTCCCGGGTGGCGCCGGTGGCATTTCCCGAGCCTCTGCTGGCCGTGCTCCGCGAGAGCGCCGACAGTGTCTGTGCAGAGGCGCCGGAACTGGTTTCGGGTGCCTTCCATGATGCCATCCATCTGGCGCATGTCTGCCCGACGGCCATGCTCTTCACGCCCTGCCGAGCGGGCATCAGCCATCACCCCGACGAGCATATCGAGCGTCAGGATGCCGACATCGCGGCGCGTGCCCTGGCACACGCTGCCGAGACACTACTGATAACAAGGAATAACGCCCATGACTCAGACCATTGACGCGGCCGTCGCCGCTCAGGGTCTCACCCTCCCCGCCATCCCGCGACCCCGCGGCGCCTTCCTGCCCTGGTCACGGCTGGGCAGCCAGCTGTTCCTGGCGGGCCAGATCTGTGAACGAGATGGCGAGGTCCTCTATCCGGGTAAGGTGGGCACCGAGTTCGACCTGGCGACCGGCAAGCTGGCCGCTCAGGCTTGTGCGCTCAATCTTCTCGCCTCGCTCAGCGATGCCGTAGCAGGCGATATGCGCCGTGTGGTGCGCTGTGTGCGTATGAACGGGTTCGTGAACGTGGCGCCCGGCTTCCACGACGTGCCGCTGGTGATCAACGGTGCCTCGGATCTCTTCATTGCCCTGTTCGGAGAGAATGGACGCCATGCCCGCACGGCGATCGGTGTCGCCACGCTGCCCGGAAATGCCGCCGTCGAAGTGGAAGCGATCTTCGAGATTCGCGACTGATACCAGGAGTCACGCCATGACGGATTCACCCCTGATGCGCCCGCTGCGCGACCAGCACGCCGGGCTTCGCAGCGGCAAGCTCACCGCCGCCGCCCTGGCCGAGGCCTCTATGGAGGCCAACAGAACCCGCGGCCAGCGGGATCATGCCTACCTGACCTGGAATGGCGAGGTCGCCCTGGAGACGGCCAGGGCCACCGATCGCGTGCTCGCCAGTGGCGGTGACACGGGGCCGCTGATGGGCGTGCCGGTGTCGATCAAGGATATCTATGCGGTACCGGGGCTGCCGACCTATGCCGGATCCGCTCGGCGGTTGCCGCGACACTGGGAGGAGCCCGGTCCCATGGTCTCGGCGCTCCTTCGGCAGTTGCCCAGCGTGATGGGCAAGACCCATACCGTGGAGTTCGCCTTCGGCGGTCTGGGCACCAATGCCCACTGGGGGGCGCCTCGCAATCCCTGGGACCGGGTCCATCATCGGACACCCGGCGGGTCCAGCGCCGGTGCCGGGGTGTCACTGGTCAACGGCACGGCCAGTCTGGCGCTGGGAACGGACACGGCAGGCTCGGTACGTGTGCCTGCCGCGATGACGGGTGTGGCAGGTCTCAAGACGACGGTCGGGCGCTGGTCCACGGCGCAGATCGTGCCGTTGTCGGCCACGCTGGATACGCCGGGCTTGCTGGCCCGCAGCGTCGACGATCTGGCCTTTGCCTTCGAGGCGCTGGACGGGGCCCTGACGTCGCGATCCCGCAGCGTACCATCGCGCCCATCACTTGCCGACCTGACCTTCGGGGTTCCGGAGGCCTATTTCTGGGAAGACTGCAGTCCGGGCATCGCCGAGTCCGTTCAGGCCGCCATTCGTCAGCTTGAGGCCGCAGGGGCGCGCATCGTGACGCTCGATCTGCCCCGTACCGATGAGGTCTTCACCCTGTTCCAGCAGGGCGGGCTGGCAGCGGTAGAGCTGGCCGCCTTTCTCAAGACCCAATTACCGGAAGCCATCGACGGCCTGGATCCCAATGTGGCGGCCCGGGTCAAGGCGGCCGACGACATCCCCGGCTGGGAATACGTTCGTCGCTGTGATGTGCTCGAGTCGCTGTCGGCAAGCGCCGCCGAGTGCCTGGCCCGCGTCGATGCCCTGTTGACCCCGACCGTGACGCTGACGCCGCCGACCCTGGAGAGCCTCGAGCCGGACGGGGCCTATGCCAGGGCCAACATGCAGGCCCTGCGTAATACCGTGGTGGGCAACTTCATGGGGCTGTGCGGGCTGACACTGCCGGTGGGCAAGGATGCTGCGGGCATGCCGGTGGGGTTGCAGGTGCTGGCCGGGCCCTGGCAGGACGCGCGGCTGCTGGCCATCGGTCAGGCCATCGAGGCCGAGCTGGGTAACAGCCTGGCCATCCTCGGCGCCCCGCCGGCCCCGTGATATCGCCGTGACCGGGCCACGGCAGCCGGTGACCCAAAGCGCAGAGAGGAGAGCAGGCATGACCGACAGTGTCGACGACACAATCGACGCCTTCCGGGCCCGGGTGGCCCGAGGCGAATGCGAGGAGCTGACCTGGTGGCATGCCTGCCAGGCGCGCATCGCGGCGCGTGAGGCGGGTGTCCAGGCCTGGGAATACCTCATGCCAGCGACGTCGACCGCGATCCTTCCGGGTACGGGGCAGCGCTTGCGCGGGGTGCCGGTGGGCATCAAGGACATCATCGACACCGCCGAGATGCCCACCACCTGGGGGACCGGCGGCTATCTCGTCTCGCCGGGGGCCGTCGTGGATGCCGCCGTGGTCACCCTGCTCAAGCGTCAGGGGGCCATGCCGCTGGGCAAGACCGTGTCCACCGAGTTTGCCTACTTCACGCCCGGCAAGACGCGTAATCCCCAGGATCTCTCGCGGACGCCGGGCGGCTCCTCCAGTGGTTCGGCCGCCGCTGTGGCGGCCGGCATGGTGCCGCTTGCCCTGGGCACTCAGACGGCCGGCAGCATCATCCGTCCGGCGAGTTACTGCGGCGTCTTCGGCTTCAAGCCCACCGTCAATACGGTCTCCTTCTCGGGGATCAAGGCCTTCGCGCCCTCGATGGATACGCTGGGCTGGTTTGCCCGCCACATCGAGGACATCTGCACGACCTTCACGGCCCTGACTCGCTCTGATCCCATCGAGGCGCTGCCCGATCTCGGCGGCATCCGGGTCGGGCTGCGCAGCCTGCCCGGCGACAGGCCGCTTGACCCCGATGTCGCGCAGGCCCTGTCCAATACCGCCAGACACCTGGAGCAGGCCGGTGCCAGGGTGAGTGCCTTGCCCCTGGATCCCCGCTATGACGACCTCGTCGCCCACCACCAGGTGGTGCTGGCCTACGAGGCGGCGCAGTCGCTGGCCAGCGAGTTTCAGCAGCATGGCGAGGAGATGGGCGCCAGGCTGGTCGAGCTGATCGAGGAGGGGCTGGCGACCTCCTATGCCGACTATCGGGCCTCCCTGCTGGCGGCCGACGAGTGCCGACAGGCCCTGTCGCGGGTGTTTGCCGATGAGGTCGACGTGATCCTGGCGGCGAGCGCCCCGGGCGTTGCCCCGCCAGGGCTGGATGCCACCGGCGACCCAATCTACTGCCGGGCCTGGACGCTGCTCGGGGTGCCGTGCCTCAACCTGCCGCTGAACACGGGGCAAGAAGGGCTACCGGTGGGGGTGCAATTGATCGCCGACCGCTGGCAGGACGAGCGGCTCCTGTCGATTGCGCGAACGCTGGTGGCGCCTGCAGGGTAGGGAGCCTTCGCGCGGGAACGCGCTTGGGTATCCAGGTGGTTTGACGCCGATGATGACACGATCCGAGCGTTGATGGCCTGTCAGGTGACTGGTAGCAAGGGGACCTCGCCACTTGCCTGCTGAGTCGAATGGGTGCATTATTCGAATCATAATGTGAGCCGAATATGGTGTGTGATCGGCTCTCTGGCTTCGTCCTGGCGATTTGAAATGACGGTTCAAGCCCCTAGATGGATCTGGCAGCATCACGACTGGCCTCGTTTCACGTGGCAGGCGGGAGAGATTCAGCCCCGCCTACAGAAGTGCTGGAGGAATCTGGGCATCTTGCTTGGCCGGTCAGGAGCGCTCGGCCTCGGTGATGAACAGGAGGCAGAAGCGAAGACGGCTCTGGATACGCTTTTGCAAAACATCGTCACCTCATCGGCGATTGAAGGTGAGCGCCTCAATGTCGCCTCTGTGCGTTCTTCTCTTGCACGGCGGCTTGGCATTGAGGAACCGGACGGCCCACCCTCGCCGCGGTCCGAGGGCCTGGCGGAATTGATGCTGGATGCCATCCTGAATTCTGACTCACCGCTGGATGCAGAGAGGCTGCTTCAGTGGCATCGATGGCTATTCCCTGATGCTGAATCTTCCCTGACGGCACTGCGGCCTGGCCAGTGGCGTGGATTGGAGCCGATTCAGGTTGTATCGGGCCGAATTGATCGACCCAGGGTGCATTTCGAAGCGCCACCCAGAGAGGGTTTGGAGGTTGAGATCGATCAGTTCCTGGAATGGTTCGAGTCCAGCCGTCATGATCCAGCGCTGGATCCTCTCATTCGAGCGGGCTTGGCGCATTTTTGGTTTGTGACCCTTCATCCGTTCGAGGATGGCAACGGGCGTATCGCCCGGGCAATCGCCGATCGCG
The DNA here is from genome assembly GCF_030012485.1 of Halomonas rhizosphaerae. Taxonomy (NCBI): domain Bacteria; kingdom Pseudomonadati; phylum Pseudomonadota; class Gammaproteobacteria; order Oceanospirillales; family Halomonadaceae; genus Halomonas; species Halomonas rhizosphaerae. The sequence goes on along the minus strand of NZ_JASCQQ010000022.1, from coordinate 11,688 downwards.
CCTTGGCGCAAGCGGACCAGCAGAGTATTCGCTTGTATGCCATGTCAGCAGCGATCCTGGCGCGAAGGGACGATTACTATCGCTGCCTGGAAGCGAGCCAGCGGGGAACTCCGGACCTTACCGCGTGGCTCGCCTGGTTCCTGGATACCTTGGACGCCACGCTGTTGGACGTACTCGACAGGGTCGGTCGTACCCTGGTCGAAGCCCGTTTCTGGCAGCGCTTCAGGATGGCCGGACTGCTCCCCGCGCAGATCAAGGTGCTTAACCGGCTGCTTGATGGAGGGGAAAGGGGATTTGAGCAAGGCATCAGTGCTTCTCAATATCAGAAAGTGACGAAGGTCAGTAAGGCAACGGCCACGCGCCACCTGGCCGGGCTTGTGGAGAAAGGTTGCCTGGTAAGGCTCTCTGCAGGAGGGCGAAGCACGCGCTACCAGGTGCCGGAACTGCTTCGCCAGGAAGAGGGGCAGTAGGTCCACCAGAGCCGAGGGATTCCCATCCAGGCGTTGGAGTAAGTCTTCTCGGTGTAAGGCAGGGCCAGTTCTGTTTCGTGTGGCGGGTAGCGAATTGTCGTAGTAGGCCCCTGGCTCACAGCTGTCGCCGCCAGCGACTTTCAATGGTCTCGAGTTCCGCCGGCCCATAGAGGGCCTGGGCATGGCCACTGTAATGGGCCCACAGCTGGTCGCCCGCATCGTAGTGCCACCATTCGCTTGGCAAGTTGGTAAAGCCCTGCTCCCGCATCGCGCCATGGAGGCGGCGGCGGTTGTCGCGGGCCTGTCGCTGTCGGGCGTCCGGGCGAGGAATCTCCTCCAGCGCGACGGTGTGGGAGGCCGGCACGGCCTCGTCGAACAGGGTGCCCATGTCCAGCGGCAGCCCGTCGGCATCGCTCAGGGTCACATCCACGGCACCGCCGGTGAGATGGGGGCTCGGCGAGCTCGCCTCACGACTGGGCACGGAAACGAATTCCCGCGTTCGCTCCAGCAGCGTCTCGTCGCTGAGTTCGGGATGGTGAGACCGGATGGCCTCCTGCAGCGTATCGAAGAGGTACTGCTGCACGCGCCAGGGTCGCCAGCCGTCCAGGACCACCAGCCCGAGTTCCGCGGGCAGGGAGCGTGCCACCTTCAGCAGCCGCCGATAGACCCCTTCACGGACATAGCATTCGTTGATCGCCCCGGGAACGTCCTGCTTGGCATAGACCGGGAAGATCCTGATCGGTGACGGTGCCAGGCTCAACGGCACCAGGGGCTCGTCACTTCCCGTGATGGGGATGCGGCTCACCACCGACCAGTCGGGGTCGGGGTGGCGGTCGATGGGCGATGACAGGGAGCGGTTCACGGGCGTCTCCATGGGGTCAGCCAAGCTGGGTCGGTAGCCAGAGGGTCAGGGAAGGGAAGAGGATCAGCAGGATCAGTACCAGGATCGCCGTCACCACGAACGGCCAGATGGTACGAAACAGCGAGGTGATCTCGAGCCGACTCACCGCGGCCGCGACGAACACGCAGGCGCCCATCGGCGGGGTGATCAGGGCAATCGTGATGTTCAACGTGATGATGATGCCCAGGTGCACCGGGTCGATGCCCGCCATCATGGCCACGGGAGAGAAGATCGGCGTCAGCAGCATCAGGGCCGAGACCTCCTCCATGAACATGCCGGTGACGAAGGTGATCAGGCTCAGCAGCAGCAGGATCACCACTGGCTGCTCGATGTAGGGCGCCAGCAGGGCCACGAACTCGTTGGGCACCTGGGCATAGGAGAGCAGCCAGCTGATGGTGGCCGAGGCCGCCATGATCAGGAAGATCGCCGAGGTCAGGCGCGTCGTGTCGAGCATGGCCTTCCAGAAGTCGGCGAGGCGCAGATTGCCCTGCGCCAGGCCGCACAGCGCCACATAGAGCGCCGTCAGTGCCCCGGATTCGGTGGGCGTGACGAAGCCCATGACGATCCCCGAGACGATGATGAAGGGTGCCACCAGCGCGGGCAGGGCGCCCAGGGCCGTGACGACCAGCTCCCGGCGTGAGGGGAGTCCGCCACGCTTTTCCAGTCCCTTGTGCCAGGCATACCAGGCATTCATGGCCATGAACGCCAGGCCCAGCAGCAAGCCCGGGATCACGCCGGCAAGAAACAGGTCACCGACCGAGGTATTGGTCAGCGAGGCGTAGAGGATCATGAAGATGCTGGGCGGGATGATCGGCCCGATCAGCGAGCTGCCGGCCGTCAGGCCCGCGGCAAAGGCGGTGGAGTAGCCCTCCTTGCGCATGGGTGGCACGAGCAGCGAGCCCAGCGCCGAGGTGTCGGCCACCGCGGAGCCATTCACCCCGGCGAAGAAGACGCTGGAGACCACGTTGACATGGCCCATGCCGCCGCGCAGGTGCCCGACCAGCAGCTTGGCGAAGGCCATGAGGCGATCCGTCAGCCGCGTCACGTTCATCAGGTTGCCGGCCAGGATGAACAGCGGAATGGCCATCAGCGAGAAGACATTGATGCCGCCGAAGAACTGCTGGGGCATCATGCGCGGGATCATCGTGGGGTCGACGAACAGAAAGCCCACCACTGCCGTGGCCAGCAGCGAGATGAACAGCGGCAACCCCAGCAGGACGTGCACGAGGAAGACGGCCAGCATGGTCAAGGTCATGCGGGATCCTCCGTGAGCGTCTTGAGGGGCGCCGGACCATGCCACAGGGCATGCCAGGCCAGCAGCGCGAAGCCGATCGGCACCGACAGCATAGGAAGGGTCCTGCTGATGCCCAGCCCCTGGCTGGTGAACATCGAGACGGACATTGCGTAGCGATAACTGATGATGGCGGCGCCAACGGCAATGCCCAGGGTGAGGAGCCACTGGTAGAGGTTAAGGAGGCGGCACAGCGGCGCCGGAAGCAGGCGCTCGATCAGCGCAACGCGCATGTGGCCGCCCTCCACCCAGACGGCACCGGCCCCGAGCAGCACGCTGCCGATGATCAGAAAGCGGGCCAGCTCGTCTGTCCAGATGGGTGCCCCGCCCGCGAGGTAGCGCATGAACACGCCGAAGAGGATCACCGCCAGATCGATGAGCAGGAGGCTGCCGGCAACAGTCAGTGACACGGACCGGCTGATGGCCAGTACGCGGGAGTTCGATAACGTCATGGAGGGATGCCATTTGTCATGGGGCAGGGGGTAGCCCCTGCCCGAACTACAGGACGTCTCAGGGACGGCGAGGTTTACTCAACCAGGTGGGTCATCCCGGCATCCTCGAGCGCCATGTCGATGAAGGACGGATCGATGTCCTGCTCGCCGAGCCATTCCAGATAGGCCGGCTGGCCCTGCTCGCGGAACGCTGCCAGCTCGTCCTCGGAGGGCCGGATCACCTCCATGCCCTGCTCCTCGAGGTAGGCGATGCGCTCGTCGACACGGGTCTCGTTGTGCTCGCGGGCCAACTGGTTGGCCTCCTCCACCGCCTCCATGACGGCCTCGCGCGTCGCGTCGTCCCAGCCGTCGATCATGGCGCCGTTGCCGACCAGGAACTGGTCCGAGTACTGGATGTTGGCCAGCGTCAGGTAGTCCTGCACCTCGTAGAGGCTGCCCATGATGATGTACATCGGCGGGTTCATCTGGCCATCGGCGACGCCGGTCTTCAGCGCCATGTAGACCTCGGTCCAGGGGATCGGCGTGCCGGAGGCCCCGAAGGCTTCGTAGAGCGCGACCTGGCTGGGGTCCATGGCACGAAAGCGCAGCCCCTCGAAGTCGCTGGGCGAGGAGATGGGTTTCTCGTCGCTGGTGAAGGCCAGAAAGCCGCCTTCCTCGACCACGGCCAGCAGCTCCACGCCGGTGCGCTCGCGCAGGGCGTCCTCGACGGCCTGCCAGTACTGGCCTTCGTCGAAGAAGGTGCGTGCCGATTCGAAGTCATCGAAGAGGAAGGGAATGGCGCTGACGAACACTTCCGGCACCAGGGGAGACATGCCCGCGAAGGAGGCGATGTTCAGGCTGGGGCTGTTCATCGTCTGCTCCATGCGCTCCTGTTCCTCCCCCAGCATGCTGTTGGGGTAGAGCTTGAGTTCGATGTCGCCGTCGGTCTTTTGCTCGACCAACTCCTTGAGGTTGGTGGCGAAGACATGCACGGCATTCTTGTCGGGATCCGGGGCGCCGTTGTAGCTCAGGTCCACGGTCGTGGCGGCATGCGCCTGGCTGGCCAGGGTGCCCGCGGCCAGGACGGCGGCGGTGAGGGAGGACACGGCAAACGATCGAGTGGGATTCATGCTTGGACTCCGGGCGTTGTTGTTGGTGGAACGGCCGGCCTGTCGGCCGGTATATGGGCAGACTAGGCGTTGCTGCGTTGACTAATCAAACCCTTAAGCGTTGCTTTTACGTCAACACCTGGCGCTGAGCAGGCGCGGTGCATCGGCATTGAAGAAGCGCATCCCCCGGCAGAGGTGTTCCAGACAGGCCTTCGAGGCCACCGTGAGCTCGCGGCCGGTGAGGCTCACGATCTGGGCCCGGGCATCGCTGAGCACAGGATAGGCCATGGGGAGGACGGTGATATCCCCTTGCTGGATCTCCTCGGCCACTGTCAACTCGGGCATGAAGGTCACCCCGATGCCCGAACGCACGAAATTCTTCAGCACGGCCACCGAGTTGGTGTGCAGGCGCGCCTGCAGGAAGATGCGTTCCTGGTGGGCCACGGCATTGACCATCTGGCGCATGCCGAAGGGGTTGTCCATCAGGCCGATCGGCCAGCGCACCAGGTCCTGCAAGGCGACCGGCCGAGGGAAATGGGCCAGTTCATGGTCGGTGGGGACGATCAGGTCCAGTGGCTGGCGCGTCTCGACATGGCAGGTCAGCTGCGGGTCGACGGGGGGCGCATAGAGGAGGGCGAGTTCGACCTCGCGATCCCTGACCAGCGCCATGGCCTCGTTGACCCCGGCCATCACCACCTCCAGCTCGATCCCCGGGTAGGTGGTCATGAAGGATTGCAGGGGAGCGGAGATCAGGTCGGCGATGAAGCCTTCACCCACCGCGATCCGGACCTGGCCGCTGACCAGGCCTTGCAGCGCCGACAGGCGGGAGATCACGGCGTCCTCTGCCGCCTGCTGACTATGGTGATGATCGACCAGCATGCGCCCCGCCTCGGTCACCTTGATGCCACCGGCATGGCGTTCCAGCAGCCGGGTGTCGAGCTCTTCCTCGAGGTGGCGGATCTGCCGGCTGATCGCCGAGACATCGACACCGAGGTAGGTGGCCGCCTTGCGCAGTGAGCCGCGACGAATCACTTCGCTCAGGTAGGAGAGGGCTCGGGAGTTGAGCATTGGCCGCAGTGCCTCGTGAAACAGAGATGGAAAAGGAGAGCAGTGCGTCTCTGGGGCGGACCATACATTCTTTAAATGATGATCTCATGTTGGTAGCCATGCCATGGCTAAATACCCTGCCACATAGGTATGTCAAGCAAAGGATAATGACAGGCTCTTCACGACCCTAACCAAGACACCACTGAGGGCACCTTCCTAACGTTCTTGGAGAAGGGCCTGATAAATCGCCCAAACCGTATCCGACTCGTCAAGACCAAGACCCTTGTCGAGGCCGAGCGCCTGACGGCGGACATTGAGGTGGACCTCGCTGAGGCGCTTGCTGCTTACTAAAGACCGTTTGGGAATCACGCGAGATTTTAGCGGTGAGTAGGCACGCTAATGATTGCTGCCCGTTAGAAGCTGGCTTCTCTCTGGTGACGGATGGCCAGTATCACCACAGTGTCCCCATCGAGACGGTACCGTGCGATGTAACCGCTATCACCAAAATCAATCAGCCAATCCCGGTATTCCTCGGGTAGATCATCAATCGGGCGCCCGATATGTGGGAATCTTCCAAGCTCCTGGAGGCCCTGGATGATCGCCTTGGCGGCTCTCTCGGCGGCTGCTGGATGCTTCGGCCGTAGGAACTCACGCAGTCGCTCCAGATCCCGGACTGCCGCCGGGGAAAAGATCACTTGTGGCATCTTGGGGCCGACGCCTCATCATCCTTTCCCCAGTTGACCAGCCACTGCTCCACTTCGTCAGCGGTCGCATGCAGGCCAGTCGCTTGGTATTCCTCCCAAGCGTTGAGCGTGTCCTGCCTGAACGCCTCTCGTCTTTCCTCTTGCTCCACATACTGCTCGATGGCCTCACGCATGAGCCAGTGTGCCGAGCGATGACGGGCGTCGGCCAGACGCTGCACCCGCTTTTTCAGATCGTCCTCGAGTTTGATGGATGTGGGTTTTGCCATGCCGACCTCCGTAGCAAAAGGTAATACCTGTAACTACTATAGGTCGTGTCGGCTGACCTGTCGATGGCCAGCCCAAGGTGGACTGGCTGGTGCCACGGCTCGAGGCGGCAGGCCGGGCAGGGGCCTGGGCAGGTGGCCAGGTGGGCCTTCGAGGCCGTCCCAGACGTGCCCGAAGCCCCTGTTTTGGCTACACTGTCGCCCCCCAGCCACTGCCGCAATCCGGGATCATCCGATGTCACACTACTACCGCCTGGTGGTTTCCTGTCCCGACCGCCTGGGCATCGTCGCCAGGGTCTCCAACTTCATCGCCGGGCACGGCGGCTCGATCACCGAGGCCAGCCAGCACTCCGACCTGGAGGCCGGGCGCTTCTTCATGCGCTACGAGATCCTGGCCGACTCCGTGGGCATGCCGCCGGAGACGCTGCGCGAGGCCTTTGCGCCGATCGCCGACGAGTTCGAGATGACCTGGGCGCTCACCGACACCCGCCAAAGGCGTCGGGTGGTGCTGATGGTGTCGCGGGAGACTCACTGCCTGGTGGACCTGCTCTATCGCTGGACGGCGGGGGAGCTCGACTGCGATATCGCCTGCGTGATCTCCAACCACGAGGACATGCGCGGCCTGGTGGAGTGGCACGGCATCACCTACCACCATGTGCCGGTCAAGGCCGACGACAAGCCGGCCGCCTTCGCCGAGGTGCAGCGGCTGGTGGACGACGCCCGCGCCGACTGCGTGGTGCTGGCGCGCTACATGCAGATCATGCCGCCCGCGCTCTGCGAGCGCTTCCAGGGCCGGATGATCAATATCCATCACAGCTTCCTGCCGTCGTTTGCCGGCGCCAGGCCCTACCACCAGGCGCACCAGCGCGGCGTGAAGCTGATCGGGGCCACCTGCCACTACGTCACCGAGGAGCTCGATGCCGGGCCGATCATCGAGCAGGACATCCACCGGGTCAGCCACTGCCACACGCCCAGCGACCTGGTGCGCTTCGGGCGGGACGTGGAGAAGGCGGTGCTGGCCCGAGGCCTGCGCTGGCACCTGGAGGATCGCGTGCTCATCCACGGCAACAAGACCGTGGTCTTTGCGTGAGGTGATCTCGTGACAATCCGATCGCCCGTGTCCAGGTCAGCGCGGGCGATCTCTCTATCGGTAGGGCGCTCGTTCGCTATAAGTGACGCAGCTTCTCCAGAGCGGCGTTGCTCAGGAACGTCGACCGGCTTTTTACGCCGTGCAGCGTCACGTACTCGTCAATCTGCCGGAGCACCGTGCCTGGCAAGGTGACGGTGACCTTCTCGGCTTTTCCCAGGTACGGGGTCAGGTCGATATCGATCATCCCCCAGCCCCAGCCCTCGAAGTCCGGATTCCGGCGGTGTTCGTCGATCCTGCCCGGTTTGGGGACGGGCTCGCCGCGAGCCACCCTCTCTTGAAGCACAATATGCGCGGCCTCGACGGCATTATCGTAGGCCTCCTCCGGGGTATCCCCGGCACTGATGGCGCCGGGAATGTCGGGGAAAACGATGCCTGTAGCGGTGTTCTCGTCTCCCCACTCGATAGCGATGGGATATTGCATCGTGTGCCTCCGCAGGGTCAGGAAAGCCCCGCCTGTTTGCGAATCTGGTGGACAGTGCCTTTCGGCAAGTCTTTCTTCGGGTGTGGGACAGGAAGGGCACCGGGCCTCTTGGGATGTTTGAAAACGTGGTGGCTGCCCCGTATTCGATCCAGCACCCAGCCAGCAGCTTCCAGCTCTTTGATGAGTTCGCTGCTTTTCACCGCTTTCTCCCGCTGCATTGTAGCCCAAATTATACGGCCAGCCGTATTATGGTGTACACCCCGCTACCTCTTGCCGCCAACCAGGATGGCCTCCATTGATGACTCTCGTCGTCACGTCCACGGCGCAGGCCCGGGCGTGCCCGAAGCCCCTGTTTTGGCTACACTGTCGCCCCCAGTCTTAGCCGCAACCCGGGATCATCCGATGTTACCCGACTACCGTCCCACCACAGCTGCCTGCCGCTGGTCCTTGCCTGACGGAGTGACCTCATGACGATTGCCGAACCGGTTCTCGCCCCCTGGCTGCTGTGGCTCTGCGGCCTGGTGTCGCTGGTGGTCGTCGGCCTGGCGCTGAGTCGCCGGCCCTGGGTCGCGCTGCTCGAGGACCATGCCCTGCAGCACCGTTGGCTCGCCGCTACCGTGATGGTGATGCTGCTCTGGCAGCTTCGCGCCCAGGCGGTGGACTGGCTGACACTCCACCTGATGTTCACCGCCTTGCTGACACTCATCTTCAAGGCGCCGCTGGCGCTGCTCTCGATCACCGCGATCAACATCGCCATGGTGCTGCTGGGGCGCATCGAGTGGTCGCTGCTGGGGGTGAACGTGCTGGTCACCGGCGTGGTGCCGGCCCTGGTGATGGGCATCGTCTGGCGGCTGGTCGACCGGCGCCTGCCCGACAACCTGATGGTCTTCCTGTTCGTCTGCGGCTTCTTCGGCTCGGCGCTCGCCACCCTGGCGACAGGGCTCGCCGCCGTGGGCCTGATGGCACTCGGCGCCAGTGACGCCGAGGCGCTTCGCCAGGCGCTGGAGTACGCCCGCTTCCTGCCGCTGCTGATGCCCAGCGAGGCCTTCATCACCGGCATGCTGATGAGCATCCTGCTGGTTTACCACCCCGGCTGGGTCGCCACCTTCAATGATCATCGCTATATCGATACGAAATAGGCGTTCCCGGTGGTTCATGCAGGCTTGGTCGATTCGACGCCTTGATGGGTGCGCTGCCGTGTCATCCTGACCGTCCAACCACTGTCCGGATGATCGCGTCGGTTTCCATGCGTGACGTGATGGGTTTCCTGTCGAGCGAGATGCCCGGGAAGAAGTCATTACCTTCCTCACGATTCGCGCGCGCAGTCCGTTTGAGCTCCAGGATATAGGGGTAACATTCCGCCAGGCTCAGCCCATGAACACACCCCAGCAGGTGATACGCTTCATGAACGGCCACATCCGTTGGCCTCTGAAGCAATTGGTTGAATGAGACCGACTGTCCGACCACGTACCCTCGGGTGTGCGTATTGGTTTCGACGACACCCAGTATTTCCGGTGCCAGCCACGAGACGAAAAAGTCACCGACGTTGCGTCCTACCACCGCCATCAGCCGGTCGCAAGGCGGTGCCAGGGGCTGAAGCGCGACATCCTCAAGGATGCCATTCATCAAGAACGCCGGTCGCTTCCATGGCCTCACCCAGGGGATTTCCACCTCCAGGTCGAAGACAGAGAGCTCTTCACCCACCTTCTTGAACAATGTTCTGGCGCGACTTTCGGTAATCCCCTCGTCGACGAGCAAGCACACCCTGAGCGTTTCCACGGGGCCGAAGTCGATGGTGCTCAAGGTATCCGGATCATGCTTCCCTACCGTCGCGCAGGCGGAGGTGAACATGGCCAGCAGGAGGGGGATAATTGGTGCCATCTTGAGGCTCTGCATGCCGACACCTCACCAGCTGGAGGGAGAGCGTGATGGCCGGCGGCGTTGCATCGATCCTCCGAGCATCCACCCTTGCCATGCCGTCCTTGCAATAAAGCTGGTTACGCAAAGTTACACAAGCATGGTTTTCTTGAGGCTTACAGCGGCAGGGTCAGCTGCTGCCGTGCCTCCTCGGGCACCAGTCGCACGCCGACGCCGAGCAGGCGCACGGGGCGGCGGGCGCGGGCCCAGGCCTGTTCCAGCAGGCGGGTGTAGCTCTCGGCGTCGGGGCTGAGGCCGCGGCTCTCCAGGGTGGTGAGGCTGAAGTCGTCGAAGCGGACCTTGACGAAGAGCCCGGCCATCGGCGGGTGGCCGTGGCGCTCCAGGCGGCCCTGCAGCTTGTCGCAGAGTGGGGCGAGGGCGGCGCTGGCGGTTTCGAGGTCGGGGAGGTCGTGGTCGAAGGTGGTCTCCACGCTTACCGACTTGCGCTCGCGCTCGATGCGCACCGGGCGCTCGTCGATGCCGCGGGAGAGCTCGTAGAGCCGGCGCCCGAACTTGCCGAAGTCGTCCAGCAGGCGCTCGATGGGAAGCTCACGCAGCTCGGCGCAGGTGCGGATGCCCATGGCGTCGAGCTTGGCGCCGGTGGCTGGCCCCACGCCGTGGAGCTTCTTGACCGGCAGGTCGCGCACGAAGGCATCGACCTTCTCGGGCGGGATCACCGTCAGGCCGTCGGGCTTCTCCCAGTCGCTGGCGATCTTGGCCAGGAACTTCGACGGGGCCGCGCCCACCGAGACGGTGATGCCGGTACGTCGATAGCACTCCTCCTTGAGCCAGCGCGCCATCCAGGTGGCGCTGGCGCGAAAGCCCTCGACCTCGGTGACGTCCAGGAAGGCCTCGTCCAGCGACAGCGGCTCCACCAGGGGGGTGAGTTCGTGGAACACCGCCTGGATCTGCCGCGACACCTCGCGATATTTCTCGAACTGGCCGCGCATCAGGGTCAGGTGGGGGCAGAGGCGCAGGGCCCGGGCGGTGGGCATGGCGGAGTGGATGCCGTAGGTGCGGGCGGGATAGTTGCAGGTGGCGATCACCCCGCGCTGCTCCCGCGAGCCGCCGATGGCCAGCGGGATGTCGCGCAGGGCGGGGTTGTCACGCATCTCCACCGCGGCGAAGAAGCAGTCGCAGTCGGCGTGGAGGATCTTGCGGATGCGCTCGGTCATGGGGCGAGGAGCAGCCGGGGCCGATCAGAGGGCCTGGCCGCTGCCGCCACGGATCACGCCCACGCCGATGCCCTCGATCTCCAGCGGGTCATGGCGCAGGTCCACCTCGATGGGCGCGAAGTCGGGGTTCTCGGCCTCCAGGGTGACCACATGGCCCTGGCGGTGGAAGCGCTTGACGGTGACCTCGTCCTCCAGGCGCGCCACCACGATCTGGCCGTCGCGGATGCGTTCGGTGCGGTGCACGGCCAGCAGGTCGCCCTCGAGGATGCCGGCGTCCTTCATGGAGAGGCCTCGCACTCGCAGCAGGTAGTCGGCGCGTGGGGTGAAGTATTCCGGGGGCAGCGGGCAGTAGCGGTCGATGTGCTCGGCGGCGAGGATCGGGCTGCCGGCGGCCACCTCGCCGATGATCGGCAGGCCCTGGGCCGGCTCGTCCAGCCCCTCGTCGTTGGCGGCCTCCGGCTCCTGGGCCGGCAGGCGGATGCCCCGGGAGGTGCCGCGGATCACCTTGATCGCTCCCTTGCGCTCCAGGGCGCGCAGGTGCTCCTCGGCGGCGTTGGCGGACTTGAAGCCCAGCGCCCGGGAGATCTCCGCCCGGGTCGGCGGGTAGCCCAGCTCGTTCATGGTCTTGACGATGAAATCGAGCACGTTCTGCTGCCGGGCCGTGAGTGAGCGACTCATGGGACCTCCAGGGTCGGTTACCAGGGGGGGGGCGATCGCCTCGCCACGCGTCTGGTCAAGTATACAGCATGTCTTTCTGTCCAGTAAAAGAGTGGGCAGCAGCCAAGCGGTGGGGTGTTGTAGGAGCCGTG
>NZ_JASCQQ010000016.1:0-9141 GCF_030012485.1 Halomonas rhizosphaerae | reverse complement strand
GTCGTGGGTGATGAAGTCGTCGATGTTGATCTCGCCGTTCATGTAGCGCTCCACGTAGCCCGGCAGCTCGGTCCGCCCCTTCACCCCGCCGAAGGCGGAGCCCTTCCAGACCCGCCCGGTGACCAGTTGGAACGGCCGCGTGCTGATCTCCTCGCCGGCGCCGGCCACGCCGATGATCACCGACTCGCCCCAGCCCTTGTGGCAGCACTCCAGCGCCGAGCGCATGACGTTGACGTTGCCGATGCACTCGAAGGAGTAGTCGACGCCGCCATCGGTCAGGTCGACGATCACCTGCTGGATGGGGTCGCTGTACTCCTTGGGATTGACGAAGTCGGTGGCGCCGAACTGCTCGGCCAGTTTGAACTTCTCCGGGTTGACGTCGATGGCGATGATCCGCGCGGCCTTGGCCATCACCGCGCCCTGGATCACCGCCAGGCCGATGGCGCCCAGGCCGAAGACGGCGACGGTACTGCCCGGCTCCACCTTGGCGGTGTTCATCACCGCGCCGATGCCGGTGGTCACGCCGCAGCCCAGCAGGCAGATCTTGTCCATCGGCGCCGCCTTGGAGACCACGGCCAGCGAGACCTCGGGCAGCCCCGTGTACTCGCTGAAGGTGGAGGTGCCCATGTAGTGGTGCAGCATCTGGCCGTCCAGCGAGAAGCGCGAGGTGCCATCCGGCATCACGCCCTTGCCCTGGGTGGCGCGCACCGCGCTGCACAGGTTGGTCTTGCCCGAGAGGCAGAACTTGCACTGGCCGCACTCGGCGGTATAGAGCGGGATGACGTGATCGCCGGGCTTGACGCTGGTGACGCCCTCGCCCACCTCCTGGACGACGCCGGCCCCCTCGTGGCCCAGCACCGCCGGGAAGTTGCCCTCCGGGTCGGCACCGGAGAGGGTAAAGGCATCGGTGTGGCAAACGCTGGTGGCGGCGATCTTCACCAGCACCTCGCCGGCCTTGGGGCCCTCGACGTCGATCTCGACCAGGTCCAGGGGCTTGCCGGCTTCCATGGCGACGGCGGCACGTGACTTCATGGCATCTTCCTCGGTCGGTGTGTTGATCCTGATGACAGTCTAGGCAATTCGACGCCTTGGGATAAACTGCATCAAACACATGACATTGTTGTCACAGAGCAACAGTCCACGCAGGAGAGGTCAAGATGCAACGCTGGGACAGGATCGAAGCCTTCGTGGAAGTGGTCCGCCTGGGAACCTTCGCGGCCGCCGCCCGACACCTCAAGGTGTCCAACTCCCATGTCAGCCGCCTGGTCAGCCAGCTGGAAAACCAGCTGGGGACCACCCTGCTCTACCGGACCACTCGCCAGATTCGCCTCACCGATGCCGGGGCCCTCTATTACGAGCACTGCCATCACCTGTTCGACGGCTTTCGCGAGGCCGAGGCGGCGATCAACGACCTGCAGGCCCGGCCCCGGGGTGTGCTCAAGCTGAGCTCGGCGACCACCTTCGGTGAGCGCTTCATCGCACCGCTGATCAATGATTTCCTCTGCCAGCACCCACAGCTCGAGATCCGCCTGCACTTCACGAATCGCCAGGTGGACATCATCGACGAAGGGTATGACATCGCCATCCGCATGGGCACGCTCAAGGACTCGACGCTGATCGCCCGGCGCATCTGTGAACGCCACGAGTACGTGGTCGGCTCCCCGGACTATTTCACCCGGATGCCCCAGCCCCATACCCTGTCGGAGCTCTCACGCCACCGTTGCCTGGTGGGCTCACGCGACCACTGGCGGTTCGATGTCGATGGGGTGCGCCGCGCGGTCCGGGTCGAAGGGCCCTGGGAGGGAAACTCGGGACCGGCCCTGCTGGATGCCGCCCTCAAGGGTCTGGGGCTGGCCCAGCTCCCCGACTACTACGTGGATCCCTACCTGGCCAGCGGCGAACTGATATCGGTACTCGATGCCTACCAGCACGACGATACCGCGGTCTGGGCCGTCTACCCGCGCCATCGCCACCGCTCCCCCAAGGTGCACCAGTTCATCGACTACCTGGTCGAACATATCGATGAACTGCTCCCCGTGCGTCGCTGAGACCGGCAAGGCTCCAATGGTCTCGGTGGCGTTGGCAAAAAGCCGCAAAGTGCCATAGCTTGAAGGAAGACCGACCCCGGCATTTCGTCATCATCCCCTGAGAGGTACTGGATGGATAACGTCAACTTGCGCAGGGGCGCCGCGCCGCTTGCCACCCTGGCCCTGTTCACGATGGCGCTTCTCGCGGCCCCCCTGGCCCTGGCCAATGACTACCCCACCGAAACCCGCGTCGACTACGTACTCGGCTGCATGGCCGCCAATGGCCAGGACCACCTGGTGATGCAGAAGTGCTCGTGCAGCATCGACGTGATCGCCGAACTCATGCCCCATGAGGACTACGAGGCGGCGAGGACCGTGATGAGCATGCAGGATCAGCCCGGCGAGCTGGGCATGCTGTTTCGCACGGAGCGCAGCATGCAGGAGGATCTGAACCACTTCCGCAGCGTGCAGGCCGAAGCCGACCTGCGCTGCTTCTGAGGCGGCATGATTCGCCACGTCCCGGCTGTCCCCAGGCTGATGCCGTCTCTAGGGCTCGTGCTGATGACCCTCGTCTCCCCCCCCGCCTTGCCGGCAGACGATGCCGTGCTGGCCCAGGGCGAGCGGGTCTTCCGCAACCAGTGCCGGGGCTGTCACTCGCTGACTCCCGGCAGGCATATTGCAGGGCCCAGCCTGCACGGCGTGGTCGGGCGCAACGCCGGTGAGGTCGCGGACTTCGAGTACTCACGAGCCTTGCAGGATGCGCAGCTGGCGTGGACCCCCGAGGCCCTCGACCGTTTCCTGACCGACCCTGACGCCTTCCTGACCGGCACGCGCATGGTGTTCTGGGGACTGCCGGAGGACGCCCGGCAGCCGCTGATCGACTATCTACGGCATGTCGGAGCGCCTTAGGCATTGTCCGAACGCTGGCTGCGCTCGCCGACGTTCCAGAGAACGCCTGGTCTCCCGGCGATCACTCGCCCCCTCCCCCCTTGCGCGCCATCATGCCCCGCGCCGGATTGTAGGCGAGAATCGCCAGCCCGAGCAGCACGACCGCCGTCACCAGGGAGATCGAGATGGCCACCGCATGGAATCGCTCGTACATCGCGAAACGAATCATTTCCACGGCATAGGTGAAAGGATTGAGGGCAGCGATCTGGTAGACCAGATAGCTGCCCTCGCGGATGCGCCAGAGGGGGTAGAGGGCCGATGAGAGGAAGAACATCGGGAAGATCACGAAGTTCATGATGCCGGCAAAGTTCTCCAGCTGGCGCACGAAGGTGGACAGCAGCATGCCCAGGGCCCCGACCAAGAAGCCGGTCACCACCAGCGCCGGCAGCACCAGCACATAGCCCGCCAGCGGCGCCTGAACCCCATAGAGGTAGGCGATGGCCAGGAAGACATAGACCTGCACGATCGACACCAGGGTGCCGGCCAGCAGCTTGCAGACCAGCAGGTACCAGCGCGGAAAGGGACTGACCAGCAGGACACGCATGCTGCCCATTTCGCGGTCGTAGACCATCGACAACGAACTCTGCATGCCGTTGAAGAGCTGGATCATGCCGACCAGCCCCGGGACGATATAGACCTCGTAGAGGACGTAGGTCTGATACGGCTCGGTCATGGCCACACCGAGCGCCATGCGAAAACCGGCGGCGAACACGAACAGCCAGACCAGCGGCCTGACCAGCGCGGCCACGAAACGCGAACGCTGGTGCACGAAGCGCAGCAGCTCACGGCTGACCACCCCGCGAAGACAGTGCCCGTAGCTCGTCAGCTGCATCGGTCTGCCCCATGGGTCAATCGGTCGAAGGCGTCGCCGATCGAGGCACTGCCGGCTCGTGACACCACCTCGGTGACACTGCCATCGGCGCGAATCCGGCCACGATGCAACACGATCACGCGGTCGCCGGGATGGACCTCGTCGATCAGGTGGGTGGCCCACAGCACGGCCACGCCCTGGTCCCGACACAATTGATGCACATGGTCGACAAGCGCTCGACGCGACGCGATGTCGAGCCCCACCGTAGGTTCATCCAGCAGCAACAGCTGAGGCTCGTGCAGCAGAGCGCGGGCGATCTCGACGCGTCGACGCTGGCCCCCGGACAGATGGCGGACGCGCTGTCGCAGGCTCTCCGGCATCTCCACACGCGCAAGCTGCAGCACGGCACGCCGCCTCGCCTCGGCCGGTGCCATGCCGTGCAGGGCGGCATGATAGGTCAGGTTCTGCCTGACGGTGAGGTCCAGATCCAGGGTGGGCTGCTGGAACACCACGCCCATCCGGGCATGGGCCTGGACCGAATGGCGGCTCAGGTCATGGCCGCCGATGCATATCCGCCCCTGGCGATAGGCGTAGAGCCGGGTGATCAGGGAGAACAGTGTGGTCTTGCCGGCCCCGTTGGGGCCAAGCAGCACCGCGAACTCCCCCGCCCGGAGGTCGAAGGAGAGCGACTCCAGCACCGGCTGTCCACTGTAGCTGAACCCGAGGTCCCGCACCCTCAGGGCAGGCTCGTCACCCGGCGGCGCTGCCCGCTCGCCTCGCTCGAGGACGCCTATCGATGCCATCGCCCGGGTCACGGTTCGACGACGACCCCCCAGGGGAAGCGGCCCACGGGTATCGAGCGGATCGCCTCGAGGTCGTCGACATCGATCACGGTGACGTCACCACTCACCCCGTTGGTGGTATAGAGGCGACTCTCGTCGGCATTGAGGGCCAGGTGCCAGACACGCTGCCCCACCAGCAGGTAGTCGAGCACCTCATAGCTCTGCTGGTCGATTACCGCGACACGATTGGAGGGCCCCAGGGCCACGAAGCCATAGCGCCCGTCCGAGGTCAGTGCCACACCCACCGCCTGCACCGTCTCGCGGGGCACGCCCGGCACATCGAAGCGGATGGTGTGGCTGACATCGAAGGTCTCCTGCATGTCGATGATCGACACCGTGGCACCGACTTCCGCGGAGACCCAGGCCTCCGCGCCATCGGCCGTGAACTCGGCATGCCGGGGACGCGCCCCCATCAGCCGATGGTGGACCGCCTCCATCGTCTCCAGGTCGACGATATGCGCCATGTTGGAGGTCTCGGTGGTCGCGATCAGCCACTTGCCGTCCGGGCTTATCCCCACCCCCTCGGGCTCGACCCCCACGGGGATCTCCGTCACCAGCCTGCGCTGCTCGTAATCCAGCACCGAGACGATGTTGTCGTCCTCGTTGGAGACATAGACGTAGGGGCGGTTGGGGTCGACCCGGATCACCTCGGGGTCCTCGCCGGAGGAGAGGCTTCGCACCACCTTCAATGACTCGAGATCGATCATGTCGATGGCCTCGTCATCGCCCACCGCCACGAAGAGCTCGCTGCCGTCGCTGCTGAAGGCCATGGCACGCGGCCGACGCCCTACCTTGATGGTCTCGATCACTTCCAGGGTCTCGCCGTCGATCACCGACACGGTATTGTCCTTCTCGTTGGAGACGAAGACGCGTTCGGCCAAGGCAAGGGTCGGCAACAGGGTCAGGACAGCTCCCAGGAGGGCAGGCCCGAGCACCGGGCGACCGAGGTGTCGCGCCCGGGCTACGAATGATCCGATCAGAAACGGCATGTCGATTCCCCCTCGTCAGCCCCCAGGGAGTCCAGCGGGGAGCGCGGATGCAGGTAGCCCTCCTGGGGCGAGACGGACGCCACCATGCGCGGTCCGGTCACCAGGATGGGCTGGCGCAGCTGGTGGTTCCAGGTGCGATAGCTCACCGGCAGCCCCAGGTAACCGGCCAGTTCGAACTCCTCGCTGAGCATGTAGTCGAGCAGCTCGCTTCGCGCCACCGAGCCGGTTCTCGCCGCGGCTTCCCCCAGCGAGCGCACCGCCAGCCAGGCCGCGAAGTCGGTCGGGGTCATCCAGCGCCCGGCCTGATCCTCGAAGCGGCGCTGCAACTGCACCCCTCCCCAGGACTCGTGGGCACGGTGCCAGGCGGTGGCGATCAAGCCTTGGGTACCGGCCACCGGCCGGGGCAGCCAGCCCTGGTAGGGAAAGTATTCGCCGAAATAGTCGTTCTCGTCGGCGATGACCAGCACGTCATGCTCGTCGAAGTCCTGCACGAAGACCGGGATCTCGCGCTGTATGGCATGAAATCCCCCCTCGGCACGCCTTGCCATGGGGTCGTGGGGCCACATCTTCTCGCCGACGATGTCGTGGCCGAACCGCCTGGCCGATTCGCGAAAGGCCTCGGCCAGCAACCGGTCCTCGTCGGTATTGCCGTAGACCAGGGCCCAGCGATCCCACTGCTTGTAGGCCAGGAACTGGGCCAGCGCATCGGCCAGCATGCGGCGGCTGGGGGTGGTATGGAAGAGGTTGGGGTGACAGGCCTCCCCGCGTAGCGCATTGTCGGGGGCGACGATATTGAAGACCACGCGCTCCCCCAGGGCCGAGGCGTCCATCACCTCCTCCAGGGCCTCCCGGGGCAAGTCACTGACGATCCAGTCGGCTCCCTGTGCGACCAGGTCGTCCAGGCCCTCGAGCACCTCGCCGTCGCGGGACACAGTCGCTTCGACCAATTCGAATCTCTGGCCCAGAAACTGGCCGGAGGCATTGTTGTCGCTGATCGCCAGGCGTGCCCCCTGCCGCCCTTCATCATCGAGGACCGGGTCGAGCACCGACAAGGGCTCCAGCTCGTCATCAGGCTCCAGCCCCAGATACCCCAGGGTGAGGATCTCCGCCGGCTGGTCGCCTTCCTGAGCGCCAGCCGGACCAGGCAGCCCCAAGCCCACCACGGCCAGCCCCAGCAACAGCCATCCTGCGGCTCGGGGCCTGGCACAGGGCCCTGTTATCCTGTCATCGCATGTCTGCATCTGGCCTCCCCTCTTATCCCTGGTTCATCCTGCGGCTCTTTCTTCTGCCTTCTACAACTCGGCACGAATCGCCCTCACCATCCGGCTCAGCTCCTCCTCGAGCAGGGAGGGTTTCTCGCACAGAACCGGGAGGAGCTGCTGGCGCTTCTGGAAGGTTCGCTGTTCCCAGTGCAGTTCCTGGCGCAGCTGCTCGATGTCGCCACCATTGGCCTCGCTCGAGGCGCGCCGGGCCTCGAGCTCATCGACCAGTTCCGCGAGCCGGTCCAGCCGCTTGACCTGGCCGCGCGACGCACTGCGGATGCGTTCGATGACACGACTGCGTTCGCGATTGACGCGCTCGAAGAGGCCGGCAAACAGCAGCGTCAGACGCTCCTCGCGCTCGGCCTCCGGCTGGCTCGCCACCTGCGCGACGAAATCGCGCACGCGCTCAAGGGCCTCGTCACGCGGGGTCTCGCGAGCCGTGGCGAAGCGCACCACGTGGCCGACCTCCTCGTCCTCCCACCATGTCCGCTCCAGTGCCTCGGGGGACGGCCCGGTCCAGATGGTGCCCCAGGCCAGCTCGGGCACCAGGCGTTGCACACAGGGCCAATCCGGCGGCCCGGTAGCGGCTCGCTGCGCGCGAGCATCCGGGATCCCGAGCCCCAGGATCGTCATCGTCAGGCCCAGCGCCAGGCCCATGACCCGCATGTCATTCGTCATCCTGGCCTCCCGAGGCGGCAAGGGGGTCGATCAACTGGCCGTGCCGGTCGAGAAGCGGAACGCCGTAGTCCACCAGGATGGCATTGATCTCGTCCTGATGCCGTTCGATGAAGTCGTTGAGGGTGTCCTTCCAGTACGGCTCTCCCTGCCGTACGCCCATGGTGATGCGGTAATCCAGGCGGGCATCGGTGTCGTCGTCGACCAGCGGGACGACCTCAAGCGGCGGTGTCTGGCGTGCCGCGTAGTAGCCGGCGATCGGCCCCCAGAGCACCGCGGCCTCGGTCCTGCCGGCGGCCACGTCCTCGATGGCTTCCCTGGCCGGCGTCCTGGCCCGGGTATCGGTCTGCAGCGCGTACCCCTCCACCCGGGCGCCGACACGACGCAACGGCACCAGCGGAGGGGTCTCGGAGACGACGCCGACACGTCGACCCTTCAGGGCCTCATCATCCAGCGAGGACACGGCCAGATCGGAGTCCGCGGGCACCACCAGAGAATAGATGGAACGATAGTAGTCGTTGGTGTTTTGCACGAAGCCATAGCCGGCAGCGACACCGATCATCACGTCACAGAGGCGCAGCTCCAGGGTGTTGCGCACGAAACCCATTACCTGGGGGGCCCAGACGTACTCCAGGGGAAGGTCCAGGTCATCGGCCAGGAGCTCGGCGATGCGGTTCTCGAACCCTTCGCCCGCCTCGTTGGTGAAGGGCAGGTTGTTGCCGTCGGCACAGACACGCAGCTGGTCACGTTGCGTCTGTTCAGGCAGGTCGGCCCGTACGTCACTGGCGAACATGGCCAGGCCAGCCAGCAGGCCCGCCATGCCCCGTCTCCCCCACCAGGTGTCGACACGCATTCGCTCCCCCTCGGTCTTGCTTCGTGACCGCCGTTGTCTCGTCCAAAAAGCCAGGGGCACTGGCCACCTCAATCCTGCTCTTCGTTGCTCGTCTGCGTTTCCTCCTCGTCTTGTTCCTCCTCGTCTTGTTCCTCCTCGTCTGCTTCCTCCTCGATCACCCTGGGACGCCCCCGGTCCAGGTCCCCGGCACCGCGTGCCTTCATGTAACTGTAGATGTTCTCGATATTGCTCAGCACGTACTCGTCGTCGGCGAAGGAAGGCATGACCCTGCCGGGCTGGAGTTCCAGACCACTGACGATGGTGTTGGAAAATTCCCCGAAGTTGCGCCGCTCCGCGGCCTGGATCAGGCTCGGGGCAAAGGAGGACCCCAAGCCGTCAGGACCATGGCAGGCCATGCAGGAACGGGTGTAGGCAATGTAGCCATCGTAGGTGCCCTGATCGACCTTGCCGTCGATGACGGTATAGTTCCCGGGGCCGGCCTCCGGCTTCGCCGAGGCCGTCTCCTCACCGTTGCCGGCGGCATGGGCGGAGAGCCCCCCGGCCGCGAGCAACATGATGCCCAGAGTGCCGAGGGCCTCGACACCGAACTGTCGCGGGGTCCTGATCAAGATCATGCGATCTCCTTGTGCGATGCGCCGGTAGTGCAGCAGTGAACCTGGGGCAGGCTCCACCGGCGTGGGCCACCTTGTGGTGGGGGATTCGGTAACCGGAACGTCGATGGCACGAGACCTTCA
>NZ_JASCQQ010000010.1:0-68078 GCF_030012485.1 Halomonas rhizosphaerae | reverse complement strand
GGCGCCGGGATTGGCGGTGTAGGTGAAGGTGCCGTCACCGTTGTAGGTCACCGTACCTTGGGTAGGCGCGGTGGCCACGGCGACGCCGCTCTGCAAGTCGACGCCGTCGGCGCCCGCGGTGTCATTGGCGAAGACGTCGATGTCGACGCTGCCGTCCTCATCCACCTCGTCTGTCACGGTGTCATCGGCAGCCACCGGACCATCATCAAGGAAGGTGACCGTGAAGGTGTCCTGCGCCGGATCCCCCTCGTTGTCGGTGATGTCCGCCGTCACGGTGACCACGACCGCGTCGTTCGGATCACTGGCGTCCGGATGCGTCATCGCCTGCAGCTGGGTCACGGTGTAGGTGCCGTCATCATTGACGACGATCTGCCAGTCACCGTTGTCCGCCGCCAGGGTGCTGGTGGCGGCATCCCAGGTGGCACCCGCCGCACTCAGGGCCAGCGTGCCGGCACTGTCGCTGCCGTAGGTGGTGGTAAACGCCTGGGTATCGGACTCGAGACCGCCCGTCTCGTCGACCGAGGCATCCGCCACGGTCACGGTCGGCGTGGAGTCCGCGGCGATGCTCAGCGTCACCGTGGCCGTGGCGGTGTCGCCATCCGCGTCGGTGAGGGTGTAGCTGAAGCTGTCGCTGCCCTCGGCGCCGGGATTGGCGGTGTAGGTGAAGGTGCCGTCACCGTTGTAGGTCACCGTACCTTGGGTAGGCGCGGTGGCCACGGCGACGCCGCTCTGCAGGTCGACGCCGTCGGCGCCCGCGGTGTCATTAGCGAAGACGTCGATATCGACGCTGCCGTCCTCAGCGATCTCGCCCACGGCGTCGCCGCTGGCCACCGGGCCATCGTCATTGACGTGGATGGTCAGTGTCGCCGGGTCGGAGACATCGCCATCATCGTCGGTCACGCGCACGGCAAAGGTGTCGGCCAGCTGGTCGGCCTCGCCGGTCTCGCCCTGCGCCGGGTGGTCGATGCTCTGGGCCAGGGTGTAGGACCAGCTGCCGTCGGGGTTGACGGTCAGGGTGCCGTACTCGCCCACGATGGTACTGCCTTCGGCGCCGACAGCGATCCAGTTGCCCTCGGCATCCCGCACCTCGATGAGCGCCAACAGATCGGTGCCGGTATCGATCTGTAGGGTCCCCGACGTCGTCAGGGTGCCACCGCCGCTGCCCTCCGGCAGGGCCGACTCCCAGACCGTGTCGCCATCCCCGTCGAGATCGATGGTGTCAACGGTCGGGAAGGAATCCGGCTCGTCCTCGAGCGCGAGTGCCTCGACTGCCTGTCCCTCGATCTCGGGCGTACCGTCGAGAGACGCCAGGCCGTACTCGAAGGCGAGCGGATTGACGTTCTCGGTGATGCGCGCAAGACGCACGAAGTCATGACCGCCGCCTTCACCGCCGGCGCCCCCGGCACCGGCCGCGGTGGCATCCAGGCCCTCGAGCAGGTCCCCCTCCCCCTCGTCGATTGCCGAGAGCAGGGCCTCCAGATCCTCGTCCTGGGCGCTTGCCTCCTCCGCCGCCACCGGCTGTTCGGCATCGAGATCGGGGGTCATGACGACCTCCTGTCCCCCTTCGATCACCGTGGGGTCCAGGTCGTCGGCGAAGTCGAGCTCCACCCGGCCATTGTCCGAGGTGACCAGCGTCTCGCCCTCCTGCAGGGTGTCTCCCACCCGCAGTTCGCGAAGGTTGCCGGCCTCGTCACGTGCCCAGGCCTGGCCGCTGATGGAGATGATGGTTGCGATGGTCATGAGATGACTCCCTGCGTACGAAACGCGTGTGATGCCGCCCACGGAAGAACGGTTGATAGCATTAAACTAGGCCAGGTTCCGGGGGAGGAATATTGTACTGTTGGGCAGGGCAGCGCCCTGCCATTGACCCACGTCAAGCCAATGGCCTTCTCAGACGCTGCGGAGTCTCATACGGCTTCCCGCTGGGACAGGCGAAGAATCAACTGCAGCCGGTCGCGCACCCCGAGCTTGCGGAAGATGGCTCCGAGATGCGCCTTGACGGTTCGCTCGGTGATCTCGAGCCGGCGGGCCACCTCCTTGTTGCTCTGCCCTTCCGCGACGGCCAGCGCCACCGCCCTTTCGCGATCGGTCAAACCCGAGAGGGCCTCGTCCTGTTGCTGCGACTCCCCGCCCAGGGCCCGGTAGGCGCCGCCCATTACCTGGGCCAGCAGTTCGGGCAGGACCCAGATCCCCTGGTGGCGGGTCACCAGCGCCATCTCCCTCAGCAGCTCAGGGGGCGAGAGCGCATGCGCGTAGCCCCGGGCGCCGGCGTTCAAGGCCCCCAGGGCCTCTCGCGAGCTGGGCGCATAGCTCAGCACCTTGACCATGGCCCCGCGGCCTGCGAGCAGAGTGACCAGACCCAGCCAGCCCTCGATATTGCTCATGACCCACACGCCGTCGCCTTGCCCGGCCTGGGCACGGGCCTGCTGCGGCGTGACCAGGCGCGCCTCCCCGAAGGCCGCGCGCCAGCGAGGGATTTCGTCACGTCCCTGACAGACGAAGAGCTGTGCCATCATCGTTCTCCCATGGAATTGTCCCAGGCCCGCAGCACGGGCTTGAGCAGGTACTGCATCACGGTTCGCTTGCCCGTCATGATGTCCACTTGGGCGGTCATGCCCGGAATCACGTCCAGTTCCTGATGCATCTGGGCGTCTTCTGCCGTCCGCACCCGCACCAGGTAGAAGGTGTTGCCCTCGTCATCGGTGATGGTGTCGGCACTGATGTGGTCGAGCTCGGCCTCGATCCCGCCGTAGATGGCGAAGTCGTAGGCGGTGAGCTTGATGGTCGCCGGCTGTCCGGGACGCAGGAAGGCGATGTCCTGCGGGGCGATGCGCGCCTCCACCAGCATGGCATCGTCGGTGGGCACGATGTCGACCACCTCCTGGCCCGGCTGGACGACCCCACCGAGGGTCGTGATGCCCAGGCGCTGGATCACGCCATCCACCGGCGAGCGGATCTCCGACAGCCGAACGCGGTCCTGCAGTCCAGCGCTGGACTCATTGAGGGCCGCCAGCTCGCCCAGGGTTCGCGAGAGCTCGGTGCGCCACTCGTTGCGGGCTTCCAGCTCGACCTCGCGCAGCTGGGCCTGGGCTTCCTCGATCGCCGACAGCAGACGATCCACCTGAGCCGTGGCCTGGGCACGATCGCCACTGGCTCGGGAGACGTCACGCTGCAGGCGCAGCACCTCGACCTCGGACACGGCTCCGGACTGCAGCAGCGGGCGGGTGAGGTTCAGCTCCTGGCTGGCCATGCCCAGCTCCCTGGCGGCAGTGTCACGCCGCGACTGGGCCTCCTCGAGCTCGGCACGACGTTGGGAGAGCCGCTCCTGCAGGATGCTCTTCTCTTCGGCCAACTTGTCGAGACCGTTCTCGAAGAGCTCGCGCTCCTGATCCACGATCTCGGGCGCACTATCGATCAACGCGTCCGAGGGGGTGAAGGGCGACCCGGTGGCCAGCGCCCGCAGCCGTTCCGCACGCGCCTGAAGGGACTCTGCCTTGGCCCGGTTCTCGCGGAAATTTGAGACGAAGCGGGTGGGGTCGATGCGCATCAGCAGCTCGCCGGCCTCGACCCGCTGTCCCTCGCGGACCGAGATCTCCTGGACGACACCGCCGTCGAAGGACTGCACCCGCTGCAGCTGGCTGGAGGGGATCACCCGGCCCGTCCCACGCGTCACCTCGTCGATGGAGGCGAACCAGGCCCACACCAGCAGGGCGGCAACGGCCAGCACCACCACGTAGAGGAAGCCGCGCGCGCGGATCGGGTCCTGCTGGAGGCGGGCCCAGTCGGCGTCGCTCGCCCAGTCGCGACTGAGGTGCGCGGAACTGACCCGGCGTGCGAAGAGCCGGTCGATGAAGGGCCGGAAGGGCCTTCCACCCGCCTCTGAGAAGCGGCCGATGGCCTCGAAGCCCTGCTGCTCGGCGGTCTTTTTCGAGGTGGCCATCAGCTGGCCCTCCCGATCTGGCCCTTGCGCAGGGCTTCCACCACCTTGTCCCGGGGGCCATCGGCCACCACCTTGCCGGCATCGATGACCAGGATGCGATCGACCAGCGAGAGCAACGAGGTGCGGTGGGTGACGACGATCAGGGTCTTGCCCTGGCCGTAGGCCTTGAGGTTGGCCTTGAAGGCCTCCTCGCTGGCATGGTCCATGGAGCTGGTGGGCTCGTCGAGCAGCAGGATGCGCGGGTCATGGACGAGCGCCCGGGCAATGGCCACGGCCTGCCGCTGGCCACCGGAGAGCATCTGGCCACGCTCGCCCACCGGCAGGTCGACGCCCTGGGGATGCGCATTGACCAGGCTGTCGAGGCCGCTCAGCTTGATGGCGCGCAGCAGCGCCTCGTCATCGACCCCGTCGCTGCCGCCACCGGCGATGATATTGTCGCGCAGCGAGCCGAAGAACAGGCTGACATCCTGGGGCACATAGCCGATATGGCGGCGCAGCTGCACGGGGTCGAACTGGCGGATGTCGACGTCGTCGATCATCACCGCCCCGGCGGTGGGCTGGTAGAGCCCCAGCAGCAGCTTGTTGAGAGTGGTCTTGCCGCAGCCGACGCGGCCCAGCAGGGCCACCCGCTCGCCTGGCTCGATGGTCACCGAGATGTCATGCAGGGCCTCGCGCTCCGCCTCCGGGTAGCGGAAGGAGAGCTTGTCGAAGCGGATCTCGCCTCGCACCACCGGACGGTCGATGAACGTCTTGCCCTCGGGGCGCTCGACCGGCCGCTCCATCACCGCATTGAGCGACTGCAGTGCCGTGGAGGACTGGTGGTACTGCGCCAGCAGCGCCGCGGCCTGGCTGATCGGGGCCATGGCTCGCGACGACAGCAGGTAGGCGGCGATCAGGCCGCCCTGGGTCAGGTTGCCCTCGATGATCTGGTAGACCCCGATGATGATCACGCACACGGCGACGCTGTGCTGGGCCCAGAGCGCCACGCTGGAGACCGAGGAGCTCACGAGGCGTAGCTGCGCGGAGGTGCGCGACAGGAAGGCCGAGGCCTTCTCCCAGGTTCCCTGGATGCGGCTCTCGGCCCGCAGCGTCTTGACCGTCTCCAGGTTCGAAAGCGATTCGACCAGGGTGGCGTTGCGCTGTGCCCCCACCCGCCAGGTGGTCTCGGAGAGCTCGTGGAGCTTGCCCTGGGCGGCCATGGCATAGAGCAGCACGAAGACGATACCCACCAGCACCGGGATCACCAGCGGCGGGCCGATCAGCGCGATGATCCCCGCGAACATCAGCACGAAGGGCAGGTCGACCAGGGCCACCACCGTGGCCGAGCCGATGAAGGCGCGTACCGACTCGAAGGACTGCAGGGTCGCCGCGAAGGAGCCGGTGGAGGCAGGACGCGCCTCCATGCGCAGCCCCAGCACCCGGGCCATGATCGACGACGACAGCTTGACGTCGGCGCGGCTGGCCGCCAGGTCGACGAAGGCGTTGCGCATCAGGCGCAGGGCCAGGTCGAAGCAGAGCACGATGAAGATTCCCGCCGAGAGCACCCAGAGCGTCTCGGTGGCATGGTTCGGCACCACTCGGTCGTAGACGTTGAGCACGAACAGCGGCATCGCCACCGCGAAGAGGTTGATCACCACCGAGCCGGCGATGACGTCGCGATAGAGCTTGCGATTCTCGCGGATCACGCCCCAGAACCAGTGGCGCGAACGCTGCCGATTGACCTCGGGCCCGCGGGCATCGAAACGGAATCGGGGTCGCACGTAGATCGCCTGGCCGCTGTAGCTTGCCTCCAGGCCATCCAGGCTCACCTCGGTCTCGGCATCGCCCAGTTCGGGAAAGATCACCCGGGCGCGGCGCGCCCTGAGGTCGAGGGCCACCAGCACGCAAGCGCGTCCCGGCTCAAGCAGCAGGACGGCGGGGAACAGGGCGGGATTGAGCTGCACCAGTCGGCTCTGGATGATCCGGGCGGTGAGCCCGGCGCGGGACGCGGCGCGGGTAAAGACGCCAGGCGTCAGTCGCCCCTCCTCCAGGGGGAGGCCAGCGGTCAGCGCCTCGGCCGTGACCGCATGGCCATGGACCCGCGCGATGGTCTGCAGGCACTCGAGCAACTCGTCATGCACGGCCGACCGGGAGGGACCCGGCCCCGGATCCAGATCTTCTTTCTGCGACACAACCACCTCGAGAATCGATACGCCCCGCCGAGGTCACGGCGGGGCGAGGTATACCGGCAGGCCGCGCCTGCCAGTGTCCGGCATCATCGTCAGCCGCTCACCGCATAGCTTCCGTCGTAGCCCATGGTCTCGAGCCGCTGGCGCAGGGTCCGCATCAGCTCAGGGTCGTCGATCGGGCCGAGCTGGACGCGGTGCAGGGCCCCGGCGGAGCTGAGCCTGACCGGCAGGTCGAGCTCGCTGCCCAGGCGCTCGCCCAGGCCGCTGGCCCGCGCCTCGCTCTCCAGTGCCGCGACCTGCAGGAAGGCCCCCTCATCACGCGCCAGGGTCACCGGCTCGGCGATACGAGCGTCGACCTCGCCGTACAGACCGGCCGGTGCAGCGCTCCAGGCGGCCAAGGCCATGTCGCTGCCCGGGACAACGGCTTCGTCGCCTGCGTCGAAGGCATGCCCGCTCAGGTCCAGGTTCTCGCCGACACGCTCCAGGGTCACCTCGACGCGACGGTTCTGGCGGCGCCCCTCCACCGAGGCATTGCTGGCCACCGGCTGGCGCGAGCCATAGCCGCGCGTCTCGACCAGCCCTCGGTCGACCCCCTGGCTCACCAGGTAGTCGGCCACGCTGTCGGCACGCGCGCGGGAGAGCGGTTCGTTGATGGCATCTGATCCCGTGATGTCGGCGTGCCCGGCGATGAACACCCGGGCGAGATTGTCCATGCCACGGATCTCGGCGGCCAGACCGTCGAGTTCGCCTTGAGCCTCCGCGGAGAGCTCAGCACTGTTGATCTCGAACAGGGCATCGGCCGAGAGGGTAACGTCCGGCGCCCGGGCCGGCGCCTCGATGCCGCCGGTGAAGTCGGCCAGGGTGAAGCCCTGGGGCCCCTGGGCCGGACAGATCACGTCCGGGTTGATCGCCACGCCGTCGCTGCCCAGTTCGGCCAGGGTCGGCAGGTCGTCGCGCCGCACCTCCAGCGTCTGCATCAGCTGCCCCATGGCGGCCAGGGTACGGGCATCCGCCAGCGCCGCGTCATACTGGGCATTGGCGTAGGCACGGCTGGCCTCGAAGTACTCGTTCTCGCTGTCCAGGACATCGAGCAGGGTACGCTGGCCGATGTCGAACTGCTGCTGGTAGGCGCCCCGGACCCGGTCGATGGACTGGCGATGCTCGTTGAGGTACTGCAGCTGCTCGCGCAGACGCTGGGTATCGTTGTAGGCGATCTGGGTGGTCTGGCGCACATCGATGCAGGCCTTCTCGCGCAGATTGACGGCCTGCTCGACCCGGTCGCTGGCGGCGCGGAAGGAGGCCCGGTCACTGCCGCCGCGATAGAGGTTCATGCTGGCCACCAGCTCGATGCTGTGGCGATCCCGGTGCTCGCCATCGGCGATCACGTCATAGCTGCCGTCACTGTTCTCGTAGGTGCCGGTGCGGCCGCGCAGGTCGAGACGCGGCTGGAAGGCCGAGCGGGTACCGCGCTGCTCGGCGCGGGAGGCCTCGATGTTCTCGATGGCGGCATGGAACTCGGGATTGCCCTGGAACGCCAGGTCGAGTGCCCGACCGACATCCGCGGGCAGGCGGTCGTCCATCTGCGGGGCCGGGGCGAGGTTCTCCGCCGGCAGGTCGCCGACGATGCGCTGGTAACGCGCCGTCACGTCGTGAAGGTTGGAGGCCTCCGTCATCAGGTTGGACTCGGCCAGCGCCAGGCGGCCGCTGATCTGTTCCAGGTCGACGCGACGCCCCGCCCCTGAGATCACGCGCTCCTCGATCTGGTTGAAGACGCGCAGGTGCTCACGGTAGTTGTCCTGGGCCAGGCGCACCAGTTCCCGATAGCGCTGCACGTCCATGTAGGCGCGCGTCGCCTCCAGGGCGACCTCCTCGCTGGCCCCCAGCAGCTCGTAGTAGCGCACCAGTTCGGCGCGATCGAGGCGTTCGACCTCGCTGGCCGTGGCGAAGCCGTCCCAGAGCATCTGGGTGATGGTCAATTCGGCGTAGCTGGTGTCGTAGCTGCCGCGAGTGTCGAGCTGACGATCCTCCACACCGATACCCGCCGCCACATCGACGCTGGGCAGGTAGTTGCCGCGCGCCACCCCGATGTCGTTGCCGGAGGCGCGAAAGCCGTTCCAGGCGGCCTGCACCTCTGGGTTGGTCGAGATCGCCTGCTGGACCACCTGGCGCAGGTCGGTACTCCCCGGGGTCGCCAGGCCTGCCGGCAACGACTGTGCCACGGCCGAGGCGAGTGGCAGCAGTGTCAGGGAGGACCCCACGGCCAGGGTACCGGCAAGGCGACGAACACGGGTGCTGCTCACTGGATCGGTAGTGCGTTTCATGGGGGTTCCCTTTCATGATGGCAACAGCCTGGTCGCTCGGCGACCTGACCTGCCAGGAGATGAGATGATCTTCTTGTTATGGCGGGTCCCATGGGGTGACGTGGCAGACCCATGGCGCATCCCTTCCCGACTTCCTATGACGACCATCCCGAAGCGCCCCATTGGCTTGGCTCAGGATCGGTCGAAAGCGTCAGACACCTCATGCCATTTCATGATGTGTCGCTTTGTAATGCAGCGTAACTGAATAGGAAGATTTGTCCACTGCCGGGATACGCTGGACAGGCAGGAGAAGACCGACGCTTGATGTAGGACAAGACCGACAAGGTGGCACCGCGCCTGACGCGACGGTGCGCTCGTCGGCAAGCCACGCCCGCCGGCAAACGTGGTATCGTCTGACCGGTCCCGAAACGGCATGGTCACCCAAGGAGAACGTCATGGCCTCATCGGAAATCCAGAAGACCCGCGTGATCAACGAGCTGCGGGGCTTCATCAAGAAACTTCTGCAGGACCCGAAGATCCTCGAGCAGTCGCTGGACATCACCCGCCGTCAGCTCGGCGAACCGGGTGAGGGGGACGTGATGGCGCGGATCGCCAACGAGATCTCCGACACCACCAGCGTGCACATCCCCGAGGACCCCCAGGAACACTCTGAGGCCGACCGGCTCTTCCTCGAGCTGCTCAAGGAAGTGGTCAAGGAGGAGCAGGCGCTCTACTGACCTGACGCTCGGCCCGCCACGCTGTGCCCTCCCCTCTCCCGGCCCCATGCCGGGAGAGCTCTTTCAGCGGGCGGCTCCAGCGCCGGGCGGGTCGGGCCTGCCCTTGGCAGCTTGCCCTTGGTAGAATGGGATGCACATTGTTGCTGCTGTTCCTGTCGAATGACCTACCTGCTCAAGCTCCACCCCGAGATCACCATCAAGTCCCGCTCCGTCCGTCAGCACATGACCCGCTGCCTGGCCAGCAATGTGCGCAACACCCTGCGCCAGCTGGATGAAGGCGTGCGCGTCAAGGGCGGCTGGGACGCCCTGCTCGTGAGCCTGCCCGACACCCTTCCCGCCGGGCGGGTACAGGAGATGGAGGACGCCCTGATCCGGATTCCCGGCATCCACGAGGTGCTGGCCACCGAGGCGGTGCCCTGCACCTCGCTCGACGAAGCCGCCGCCTGGATCGTGCCGCACTGGAAGGCAGCCATCGCCGGGCGTCGCTTCCGGGTCCGGGCCAAGCGGCGCGGCGACCACGACTTCTCCTCCATGGATCTCGAACGCCACTTGGGCAGCGCCCTGCTGACGGCCGAGCCCACGGCACGGGTCGACCTCAAGCACCCCGAGGTCGTGGTGTCGGTGGAGCTGACCCACCGTTGGCTGCAGCTGATCCGCTCGCGCCGCCCGGGCCTGGGGGGCTACCCACTGGGGGTTCAGGGCCAGGCCCTGGCGCTGGTCTCGGGAGGCTTCGACTCGCCGGTGGCGGCCTGGCGGATGCTGCGCCGTGGCATCAAGACCCACT
This sequence comes from Halomonas rhizosphaerae, assembly GCF_030012485.1. Classification (NCBI taxonomy): domain Bacteria; kingdom Pseudomonadati; phylum Pseudomonadota; class Gammaproteobacteria; order Oceanospirillales; family Halomonadaceae; genus Halomonas; species Halomonas rhizosphaerae. The sequence continues at coordinate 58,149 of NZ_JASCQQ010000010.1, read as the reverse complement.
ACCTGTTCTTCAACCTGGGCGGCCCCGCCCACGAGACCGGCGTGCGAGAGGTCACCCACCACCTCTGGCAGCGTTACAGCGCCTCCCATAACGTCGACTTCACCTCGGTGCCCTTCGAGGGTGTGGTCGCGGAGATCCTGCGCAGCATTCCCGATGGGCTGATGGGCGTGATCCTCAAGCGCATGATGGTGCGGGTGGCCAGCCGCGTGGCCGCCCGCTCGGGCATCCCGGCCCTGGTCACCGGAGACGCCATCGCCCAGGTCTCCAGCCAGACCCTCACCAACCTGGCGCTGATCGACGCGGCCAGCGAGCTGCCGATCCTGCGGCCGCTGGTCACGGAGGACAAGCAGGAGATCATCGACACGGCCCGCCGCATCGATACCGCGCGCTTCGCCGAACAGATGCCCGAATACTGCGGGGTCATCTCGCGCCGCCCCCACACCCGGGCGCCCGCCGACAAGGTGCTCGCCGCCGAGGCCGACTTCGACTTCAGGGTCCTCGATGCCGCCATCGAGGCCGCCAGCGTGACCCGCGCCAGCCGCCTGCTGGAGGGCCAGCGGCAGCCCGGCGAGGTGACCGTCGTCGACTCGCTGGCCAGCCTGGCCCGGATGCCGGCGGTCAGCGTGATCGACATCCGTCCCCCGGACGAGCGCGAGGCGGCACCGCTCGAGCTTCCCGAGGTGCCCTGCCTGGCGATTCCCTTCTACGAATTGCAGGACCAGGCACAGAGGCTGCCCGGCGACCGCGAATACCTGCTCTACTGTGACCAGGGAGTGATGAGCCGCATGCAGGCACTGCACCTCAAGGATCGCGGCATGTCCCACTTTGGCGTCCTGCGCCACGCCTCCTGAACCCCGCGAGCGGCGTTCACGGAGATTTTTCCTGCCTGGATGATCCACTTTCCCCGGCATCCGGCTACGCTACAAAAAGATACAATCTGCAAGCGGATCTTGCCGGGGGGTGGCGCAGATGGGCGGACATGACTCGTCGTCACGGGAAAGCGTCGACGCGCAGGGAGAGGGTCCCCTCCGCCGGGAGGAGCACGCGCTGGCTCAGGCTCATCGGGTCCGGCCTCGCCATCTCCTGCGTCACCGGGGACTGATCCTGCTGGCACTGCTCGCCATCACGCTCGCCACCCTGCTGGTCGCCGAGGCCAGGACCTCACACCTCCAGTCCCTGGAGCTCTCCCGCTATGCCGCCTCCCTGCGCTATACCCTCGCGCCGGGGGCGAGCCCACGCATCCAGTTCCCGCGCCATGGTCCCTTCGACCAGCGACTGGGCTATACCCGGCTTCCCGAGATCGAGGCGCGTCTGTTCGCCGAAGGCTATACCATCGACCGCCAGGTGCGCTTCTCTCAGCCCCTGCTGGAATATACGCAACGCGGCTTCTTTCCACCCTACACCGAGAAGACCCGAACAGGGCTGACCCTGGAAGAGTGCCGCGGCGACACCCTCTACCGCTTCCGTCATCCGCAACGCCACTATCCCCACTTCGACGCGGTGCCACCGCTGGTCCTGCAGGTGCTGCTCTACATCGAGAACCGACAGCTGCTGGACGCCGACACCCCCAAGGCCAATCCTGCGGTGGACTGGCCACGCTTCATCAAGGCCGCGTTCTCCCAGGCGGGGCGCGCCCTGGACCTGACCGGCCAGGCCGCCGGAGGCAGCACGCTGGCCACCCAGGTCGAGAAGTATCGCCACTCCCCCGACGGACTGACCGCCTCGCCCATGGAGAAACTGCGCCAGATGGTCTCGGCAAGCGTGCGCGGTTACCGACACGGCCCACAGACGCTCGCCGCACGCCAGGACGTGGCGCTGGACTACCTCAACTCGGTGCCGCTCTCCGCAGCGCCCGGCTATGGCGAGGTCCACGGGCTGGGGGATGGCCTGTGGGTATGGTTCGGCGCCGATTTCGACGCGGTCAACCGACTGCTGGTGCCGACCTTCAATGCCCCGGACAGCCTCGCCGCCCAGGGCCTGGCGCTGCGCCAGGTGGTGGCCCTGATGATCGCCCAACGTCGCCCCTCCTGGTACCTGAACAGCGGCCACCAGGCCCTGGAATCCCTGACCGACAGCCACCTGCGCCTGCTGGCCGAAGAGGGCCTGGTGACTCCGCCCCTGCGCGATGCGGCCCTGGCCAGCCGCTTGACCTTCCGCGACTTCGCCAGGGAGCCGGTACGCCTGCAGGTCGCGCACGACAAGGGCCTGCAGGTGGCCCGCCAACGGCTCGGCCGCCTGGTCGGACTGTCCTTCTACGACCTCGACCGGCTGGACCTGTCGGCGCGCACCACCCTGCACGGCGACCTCCAGCGCCGTGTCACCGCGTATCTGCAGCGGCTGGCCGACCCGGCGTTCGCCAGCGAAGTCGGGCTGCTGGGTGAGCGTATGCTGTCGCCCGAACGGGCCGCCGACGTGCGCTACAGCTTCACGCTCCTCGAGCGCGACGCGACGGGCTTTCGGGTGCGCGTGCAGACCGACACCACCGGCCAGCCCTTCGACATCAACGAAGGCAGCAAGCTGGAGCTAGGCTCTACCGCCAAGCTGCGGGTACTCGCCACCTACCTGGAGGTAGTCGCCGAACTGCACGACCGCCATGCGGGCATGCCGGTTGACGCCCTTCGCCGCGTCGAGGTGGACCGGCGCGACGTGCTCAGCCGCTGGGTGATCGACCGGCTCATCGCCGAGCCCGACCTGAGGCTTCGCCCCCTGCTCGAGGCCGCCATGCAGCGTCGCTACTCGGCCAGCCCCCACGAAGCCTTCTTCACCGGTGGTGGCCGTCATACCTTCGGCAACTTCCGCCGCGAGGACGACGGCCGCCAACCCGGGCTCGACGACGCCCTGCGCGAATCCCTCAATCTGCCCTTCGTGCGCCTGCTGCGCGACCTGGTGCAGTACTTCGTCCATCAGGGCGAGAACCGCCGCCCGCTGCTCGAGGACGATCAGGACCCGCGGCGGCAGGCCTACCTGGCGCACTTCGCCGACCGGGAGGGCCAGGTCTTTCTCGAACGATTCTGGCGCAAGTACCAGGGGAGCTCGAGCGATGAACGCCTGGCCACCTTCCTGGATGGCATGCGCCCCACGGCGCCCCGGCTGGCCGCCGCGCACCGCTACCTGCACCCCGAGGCCGACCGCGATGCCTTCGCCGCCTTCCTCGAGACCAGGATGCCGGGCGAGCCGCTGGGCGAGCGACGCCTCGAGGCGCTCTACCGCGACCACGCGCCGAGCAGACACGGCCTCATCGATCAGGGGTACATCGCCAGGGTGCACCCGCTGGAGCTGTGGCTGGTCGGCTACCTGCTGGATTATCCCGAGGCGGGGTTGCGCGACGCCATCGCGGCGAGCCACCAGGAGCGGCAGGAAGCCTATGGCTGGCTGTTCAGGACACGTCATCGCAGTGCCCGAGACGTGCGCATCCGCACGATGCTCGAAGTGGAGGCCTTCGAGGAGATCCACCGCCGCTGGCAGCGTCTGGGCTACCCCTTCGATCACCTGGTGCCCTCGCTTGCCACCGCCGTGGGCAGCTCCGGTGACCGTCCCGCCGCACTGGCCGAACTGATGGGGATCATCCTCAACGACGGCGTCCGCCTGCCGGTGCTGCGTATCGACGACCTGCACTTCGCGGCGGGCACGCCCTACGAGACTCACTTCGTTCCTACCGACACTCGCGCCCGGCGAGTCATGCCCCCGGAGGTCGCCGCCGTGCTGCGCGAGGCCCTCGCCCGGGTCGTGGAGGGCGGGACGGCCCGACGCCTGCAGGGCAGCTTCACCCTCGCGGAAGACACCCCGCTGGTGATGGGCGGCAAGACCGGCACCGGCAACAACCGCATCGAGACGGTGACCCGCAGCGGGCAGGTGATCGACTCCCGCGCCCGCAACCGGACCGCCACCTTTGTCTTCCACCTGGGCGAGCACCACTTCGGCACGCTCACCGCCTACGTGGCCGGCAGTCAGTCCGATGACTTCCGCTTCACCTCGGCCCTGCCCGTCCAGGTGCTCAAGGGCATGGAATCGATCCTCGGACCCTACCTGGCACCCGGCGACCACCGCCAGTGTCGTTCGCCGCCAACCCCGGAGATGCGATTGGCCGCCCGTCCGCTAGGCAAGCCCTGATTCGCCGATAAACAGTATGAAAAACGTCACCCACGGAATTGCGCCGCCCACAAAAGACGGGCGAAGAGGGCACCCCCTCTCCGCCCGCCGCTGATCGATCATCGTGATCGACAGGCTACCCTGGCCAGGGTGCTGGCGCTCTACCGCTAGCAGATCTCTTCCCAGAGCCGTTGCTTGAAGTCCTCGGGGAGTTCCGCCACCTTGCCAAGACGCGCCAGATGAGCGTCGGCCATGTCCTTGGCTACCTCGTGGTAACAGCTGTGCAGGGAAGCCGAACCCGAGAGGGACCTGGCATCGGCAAGACAGGTCCAGACCTTGGCATTCGAGATCGCGCAGACATTCAGGAAGTCGACCTCGACCTCCAGGGCTTCGAGCACGGATTCCATCCAGGCGCGCTGGAGCCTGGCCAGCGGATGCGAAGCGTCCATCCAATGAAGCATCCACCAGTCAAAGACCGGCTGAGAGGCCTGGGCGACGCCCGCCGGCAAAGCGGTGACGGCTAGATGAGGGACATCGTGAGGGATTACGGGGATCACTTCAGGAGTCGAGTGATCCATGGACACTTGTTTAGCGGTTGACATCTTTAACACCCTCAAGAACGACGGATTTGGTGCGCTCTTGAGTGTAGCGACCATCACCCCATGCGGTGAGACAATTTTGGCACGACGTTATCTTGTCTCGAATCAGCTCGGACTCGCCCCGGTCGGTGAGCGAGCGAAGCACGACGCTCCAGTCCCAACGACCCCTCCCTCTGACGAAAAATCGGCCATGGCCATCATCCGTGCCGCTCGCGACGCAGCAAGGCATAAAAACCGGGGATCATTAACCCAGGTTAGCAGACCTTGTCGGCATTGCTGGCTAGCCTGAGCTAGTGCCATGGCACGCGACGCAGGACCATCCTGGCCATCGACTCAGCACATCGACGTGAGGCGAACCGTGAACACACCAATGGTCACCAGCCGGATCGATCACCCGCGCATGAAGACAGGTCTAGAGCCGGGCGTTATCACCTCTGTCGAGGAGGTCCTGGCGCTGGCCAACGACCATGAACACCACGAGTACCATCGTTATCGCTGGCTGTCCCTGCGCTTTATCACCTATCACACCGGCATCAGCCGACTCATGGAAGCCCTGTCCGTCCAGAGCCAGCAACGGATCCAGGCCCTGATCGTCGAGTCGGCCTCGCTGCCGATGCGCGAACCCGTGCTTCGGGACCCGGCCGCGCAGGCCTGGCAGGCCTCCTCTCAACAACGGGCTCACGCTACTCAGCAGGCCCACTTCTTCATACTCGATGAGGAGATGGCGGCCCGGGAGCTCAGCCGGGCAGTGCTCGAGGAGTGGCGATCGCGACGCTTCTACGAGCGTCTTCAGGCGCATAACGGCATCCCAGCGCTGAATGCCCTGTTGAATGCCTGCATTGGCGAGGCCCAGACTCAGCTCCAGATCCTCCAGGAAGCCGAGGACCAGTTGCCGACTCGGCCATGCCCGCCTCCGCCTCGCGGTATCCTGCGGTAGGGCGACACGTCAGGCATGGCCGACGACGCGGGCCGCCGTTGGAGGAGGGTCGGCGAGGTCGCCCGGTGCCATGTCGTCGTAGGCCCCAGCCCATGGCCGTTCCTGCTCCCGACACGAGGCGTGATGGTGCTCTCGAGCGGCCACAACTAGACTCAGGAGAGACGCACCGCCATCCGGGTACCATCAGACATGCGCGAGGCAGCTGCTCATCCGCACACTGTCATCGGCCAGCCGAGGGGGAAAGCAATCCGCACACCGCTATCAACCAGCTGGAGGACATGGAATGAGCCTCTTCCAGACCATCATGGGACGAAATGTCGACCTGAATGAATCGGAGGCACGGCTGCTGGCCAGCTTCGAGCAGACCTCGACCACCGTGAAGAAGCATGAGCTGCTCTGGCGTGCTCGCTCCAGGGTCGACGAGTTGTTCATCCTGGAGAGGGGCTGGGCCTGCACCATCCGCTACACCCCCGACGGCGAGCAGCAGATCATCGAGTTGCTGCTGCCCGGTGATATCGTCGGTCTCCGGGAGTTCACCTTCAGGCGGCATGTGACCGAGGCCAGCATGATTACCCTGGGCAGGGTCCAGCCCTTCCCTCACGAGAATGTCGTCGATATCGTCGCGGCCTCCACGCCCCTGGCGATCGCCCTGTTTGCCAATATCAACCGTCAGGAAGCCCTCCTCACCGAACGGATGCTGATCAGCCTCCATCGCAGCGCGCGCTCACAGGTACTGCATTTCATGCTCGAGACCTTCAATCGCCTCGAAAAGGTGCTGGACGTCGAGCTGGCCTCATTCGAATTTCCCGTCTCCCAGCGGCTGCTGGGGAACATCCTGGGCCTGTCGCCGGTGCATATCAATCGCATCCTCAAGGCGCTGGAGCAGGATCGCGTGCTGAAGAAGCACCGCGACCACATCGAGGTCTATGACCCGCCGCGACTGATCGCCGAAGCCGAATTCGACGCCGACCACCTGCTGAGCGATGAAATCAACGGATTGAAGGAGCGGCTGGCGCAACTCCGGCACTAGGAGCTGGCGGCCTCACGGTCCAAGCGCAACGCTATTGAAGGGTCCCCGGGAGGCGTTGCCGATATCGGGAGGCACAGGGTTCCGGCCCACGCGGGGCATGGGCCGGGGCCGTTCAGTCGCAGGGCACGACGGTGCGTGCGGTATCCTTGGCCCAGAGACTCTTGCCGTCAGGGGTGGTGCCGTGGGCGTTCCAGCTCTCGCTGACCTCGACGCAGTAGGAACCGAGGTCCTCGACGCGCTTTTCCGGGTCGGCAGGGCGCTCGTCGCTAATCCGCATGATATCCGGGTTGGCACTGGTATAGGTCGGGGAGATGGCACTGCTGGTGCAGCCAGCGGTAAGGGCGGCGAGAACGGCCAGGGGCAGGGCATGACGTAGACGCATGGGGAATTCCTCCGTGAGGGGGGACAGGGATCTCCAGCGTGACTTCGGTTGCAGAGCCTTCGGCCGGCCGTCACTCCGTTTGACGCCCCGCCGAATGGCGGCATCATACCCGAGCGGTGGAGGCCGCGCCAATCGGGCGGTCAGCGCGGATGCAGCCATGCGCGAAGATGGCTACAATCGTGGCCTGATTTTCAACGGGATACCCTGAGCCGCCATGTCGAACTCCGCCCGCGCCTCGCGCAAGATCCTGGTCACCAGCGCCCTGCCCTATGCCAACGGTGCCATCCACCTGGGCCACCTGCTGGAGTACATCCAGACCGACATCTGGGTGCGCTTCCAGAAGAGCCGCGGGCATGAGTGCCACTACGTGTGTGCCGACGATGCCCACGGCACGGCCATCATGCTGCGCGCGGAGCAGGAGGGCATCACCTCCGAGGCGCTGATCGAACGGGTTTCCCGCGACCACCAGACCGACTTCTCCCGCTTCGGGGTGGCCTTCGACAACTATCACTCGACCCACTCCCCGGAGAACCGCCACTTCAGCGAGCTGATCTACACCCGGCTGCGCGACAAGGGGCATATCGCCACCCGCGACATCGAGCAGATGTTCGACCCGGTGAAGGGGCTGTTCCTGGCCGACCGCTTCATCAAGGGCACCTGTCCGAAGTGCAAGGCCGAGGACCAGTATGGCGACAACTGCGAGGCCTGCGGGGCCACCTACACGCCGGCGGAGCTGATCGATCCGGTCTCGGCGATCTCCGGTGCCGCCCCCGAGGTGCGAAGCTCCACCCACTACTTCTTCAAGCTGCCGGACTTCGCCGATTTCCTGAAGGCGTGGATCGACGATGACCATGTCCAGCCGCAGATCCGCAACAAGCTCATGGAGTGGTTCGAGTCGGGCTTCAACGAGTGGGACATCTCCCGCGACGCCCCCTACTTCGGCTTCGAGATCCCCGATGCGCCGGGCAAGTACTTCTACGTCTGGCTCGATGCCCCGATCGGCTACCTGGCCAGCTTCCAGAACCTCTGCGACCGCCGGGGAATGGACTTCGACGCCTACTGGGCACCCGACTCCGACGCCGAGGTCTATCACTTCATCGGCAAGGACATCGTCTACTTCCACGCCCTGTTCTGGCCGGCCATGCTGCACGGCGCCGATTTCCGCACGCCCACGGCGGTCAACTGCCACGGCTTCGTCACGGTGAACGGCGCCAAGATGTCGAAGTCTCGCGGCACCTTCATCAAGGCCGCGACCTATGCCGACCACCTCAACCCCGAGTACCTGCGCTACTACTTCGCCGCCAAGCTGACCTCACGGGTCGACGATCTGGACCTCAACCTCGAGGACTTCGCGGCGCGGGTGAACAGCGACCTGGTGGGCAAGGTGGTCAACATCGCCAGCCGCTGCGCCGGCTTCGTCAAGAAGCTCGGCGGCGGTCGCCTCGCCGGCCACTGCAGCGAGCCCGAGATGGTGGCACGCTTCATCGCCGCCGGTGACGCCATCGCCGAGGAGTACGAGGCCCGCGAGTTCGGCCGCGCCATGCGCCGCGTGATGGAACTGGCCGACGAGGCGAACACCTACATCGCCGAGGCCGAGCCTTGGGTACTGGCCAAGCAGCCCGGCCGCGAGCAGGAGGTGCTGGAGATCTGCTCGGTGGGCATCAACCTGTTCCACCAGCTGATGGTCTACCTGGCCCCGGTGGTACCGGCCATGGCCGAGCAGGCCCGCGCGTTCCTCGGGCTCGAGACCCTCGACTGGCACAGCCGACACACCCTGCTGGTGGACCACGAGATCGCCAAGTTCAAACCCCTGATGACCCGCGTGGAGCGGGACAAGATCGATGCCATGATGGCGGCATCGAAGGAGGACCTGGTGGAAGAACAGAAACTCAAGGAGACGGCGAAGGGCCCCCTGGCCGAGGATCCCATCGGTGACGAGATCAGCTTCGACGACTTCGCCAGGGTCGACCTGCGCATCGCCCGCATCGCCCGGGCGGAGTATGTCGAGAAGGCCGACAAGCTGCTGAAGCTGACCCTGGACCTGGGCGGCGAGACCCGCACCGTGTTCGCCGGCATCCGTGCGGCCTATGCCCCGGAGGCCCTGGAGGGACGGCTGACGGTGATGGTCGCCAACCTGGCACCGCGCAAGATGCGCTTCGGCGTGTCCGAGGGCATGGTGCTCGCCGCCGGCAATCACGACGGCATCTACCTGCTCAGCCCGGATTCCGGCGCCGAGCCGGGCCAGCGGGTGCGCTGAGGCGCCGCCGTGACGGACACCGATGCCCGCTCCCGGGCCGCGCTGATCGAGGCCATCGATGCCGAGCTGCCCCAGACCCAGTGCGGCAAGTGCGGGCAGCCCGGCTGTCGACCCTATGCCGAGGCCATCGTCGACGGCGAGGCCATCAATCGCTGCCCGCCCGGCGGCGAGGCCACCGTGGCCCGGCTGGCGGCGCTGACCGGCCGCGCGCCACTGCCGCTGGCCGAGCCCGCCCAGCCGCCGCTGGTGGCCTGGATCCGCGAGGCCGAATGCATCGGCTGCACCAAGTGCATTCAGGCCTGCCCGGTGGATGCCATCCTGGGGGCGTCCAAGCGCATGCACACGGTCATCGTCGATGAATGCACCGGCTGCGAGCTCTGCGTGGCGCCCTGCCCCGTGGACTGCATCGACCTGCTGCCCCACCCCGCCTGGGAAGCCGCCGAGACCGATGAGGCGCGCGACGCCTACCTGGCCCGCCGCGCCGAGCAAGGACGCCGTCGCCATCGCGCCCGCCAGCAGCGCCTGGCCCGAGAGGCCCGGGAGAGGCGCATGGAGCGCCAGAAGCGGCTGATTCGACAGCGCCAGCGGTCTAGCGCGAGCAACGCTGGCGGGCCCGACCCGCGGCGCCAGCGACAGATGGCCGTCAAGGCCGCCGAACAGGCCCTGCGCCGGGCCAGGCAGCAGCTGGCCCATGCCGAGCGCCAGGGCGAGGGCAGCGCGATCGAGGCGGCCCAGGAACAGGTCGACAGCGCCAGTCGGCTGCTTGCTGAAGCGCATCAGGCGCTGGAGCAGGCAACCGCGGACGAATGATGCAAAACAACGATGGCTAATTCAGCCAGCACCCGACTGAGAGGGGCTCCGGAGACAGGTCGGAGAGGAGGTCCTACGCCAGGGATGGCGTCGGTAGCGCCCAAGGAGGGGTTCACAGCGCCTCCTCGTAGACCTGTCTCCGGAAAAGCCCCGGGCATTGCCACTGACCCGGAACACCATGAACGCCCAGAAACGCCACGAGATCTTCGCGCGGTTGCGCGACCACAACCCCGAGCCGACCACCGAACTGCACTGGACCACCCCCTTCGAGCTGCTCGCCGCCGTGCTGCTCTCGGCCCAGGCCACCGACGTCGGAGTGAACAAGGCCACCGCCCGGCTCTTCCCGGTGGCCAACACGCCAGAAGCGATCCTCGCGCTGGGGATCGACGGTCTCAAGGCGCACATCAGGACCATCGGCCTCTACAACACCAAGGCCGAGAACCTGATGAAGACCTGCCGGATCCTGGTCGAGCAGCATGGCGGCGAGGTGCCCCGCACCCGGCAGGCCCTCGAGGCCCTGCCGGGCGTCGGCCGAAAGACCGCCAACGTCATCCTCAACACCGCCTTCGGCGAGCCCACCATCGCCGTGGATACCCATATCTTCCGCGTGGCCAACCGCACCGGGATCGCCAGGGGCAAGGACGTGGTCGAGGTCGAGAGGAAGCTGCTGCGCCATGTGCCCAGGGAGTTCCGCCAGGATGCCCACCACTGGCTGATCCTCCACGGGCGCTACACCTGCCTGGCCCGAAAGCCCCGCTGCGGCAGCTGCATCATCGAGGACCTCTGCGAGTACCCGGACAAGACCGAGCTGTGACAGGCGCCCTCGCCGGCCCGTGACGAACCGTCCGCCTCGAGGCAGCAGGCTCCGCAGGGCCCTTGGCTGGCACAAGTGCCCGCCGGCTGGTTCACTGGCAGCATGACCGCCAACGAGACCCGCCCATGGAAGCGCTGAAGTATCTCCTGCTGCCGCCCGTGGTCAATGCCCTGCTGATCCTCGCCGGCCTGGCGATGGGCGCTCGCCGGCTGGCCGGTGGCCTGCTGGTCACCCTGGGGCTGGCCAGCCTGCTGGCTCTCTCCACCCCGCTGGCGAGCCACGCCCTGCGCCAGGGGCTCGAGCCTCCCGCCCTGGCCGGCCCCGGCCAGCTGCGCCAGGCCGAGGCCATCGTCATTCTCGGCGGCGGACGCGACTACGCCTCCCCGGAATTCGGCTGGGGCGATGCCCCGTCCAATGCCAGCTGGCGTCGGCTGGCCTATGGCGCCCACCTGCACCGCGAGACCCGGCTGCCGCTACTGGTCAGCGGGGGGCGCGTGCACGACGAGCACAGCGCCGAGGCGAGCCTGATGGCAGCGGCGCTTCGCGAGGTCTTCGAGGTGCCCGTTCGCTGGATGGAGGGGCGCAGCCGCAGTACCGCCGAGAACGCCCGCTACACCGCCGAGATGCTGGGCGGTGATGGTATCGGGCATGTTGCGCTGGTCTCCCAGGCATGGCACCTGCCGAGGGCAGTGGCGGAGTTCGAGCGCGCCGGCCTGTCCGTCACGGCCGCACCGACCGAGTTCGCGAGCGCCCCACCGCCTGGCGTTCAGGGAGTGATCCCGCGCGCCTACCACCTCCACCAGAGCACCCGTGCCCTGCACGAGTGGCTGGGGCGGGCCGACCTGGCACTGCGCAACCACCTGCTACGCCGCGGTGACTGACCCCAAAGTCGAAGCGCCACGCCTCTCGTTAGTCGCTAGGCTGGCCGCTTCATCCCGTCCCTCGACACGAGGCTCGACATGCTGGACCTGCTGATCCCCCTCTCCCTGGCGGCCGCCTTCGGCGCCCTTCTCGGCTCGCTCTGCCGGCTGACACGCTGGCCCGGCCGCGAACGCCCCCTGCTCTTCCCGCTGGTGGGCCTCGTCGCCGGCATCACCGCCTTCTTCATCCATCTGGTGCTCAACTGGGTGACCGGCGCGCCGGCCTGGTGGCTGCCGGTACTGGTGGTCCTGCAGGTCTGGCTGTGGCTGGGTCCGCTGGGTCCGAGGCGCGGGCTCGGCCGGCACCGCAAGTAGCCACGCCCCGTCATGACAAGGAGAACTCGCCCCCCCGCTCCACCGCACGGCGATAGGCCGGACGCTCGCGGCAGGCCGCCAGGAAGGCCTGAAGCCTGGGGTAGCCGGACAGGCCGCCCCCGTCTTCCAGGGCGAGCAGCGGAAAGCTCATCTGGATGTCGGCCGCACTGAACGCCTCTCCGGCGAACCAGGCGCCACGCTCGAGTTCGGCTTCCCAGTAGTTGCTCAGCTGGCGGATCTGCGGCGCCAGCAACTGCCGCTCCACCCCCCGGGCGAAAAGCCGGCCGAGGGGCCGGGCCAGCGCCGGCACCGGAGGCTTGCCGAGCGAGGCGAACACCAGCCGCATCACCAGCGGCGGCATGGCAGAACCTTCGGCATGGTGCAGCCAGAAGCGATAGCGCTCGTACGCGTCACTGCCCGCCGGCGGCACCAGCCGGCCCGGCGCATCGAAGCGTTCGACCAGGTACTCGAGGATCGCCCCCGATTCCGCCACCACCCGACCCTCCCGGGCCTCGTCGCTGATGACCGGCGACTTGCCCAGCGGATGGACCTTGCGCAGCGACGCGGGCGCCAGCATGGTGCGGGGGTCGCGCCGATAGGTGATGACCTCGTAATCGACGCCGAGCTCCTCCAGCAGCCACAGGACACGCTGGGAGCGGGAGTTCTCCAGATGATGGACCTTGATCATGCCGTCCTCCTCGATGGCGCCCCCGGTAGCGGGGGCAATCCCCGCACCCTAGCACGCCATCCCCCTCGCCTCCTGCCAAGGTCGTCTTTGCCACCGCCCGGCCGGCCACTAGACTGATCGGCAACCATGCATAAAAGACCGCACACTCATAGGAGGGCACCATGACCAAGGTGCTGGTGGTGGACGACGAACCCAACATCGTCCTGTCCCTGGAATTCCTGATGCAGCAGGCCGGCTTCCAGGTCGACACCGCCGAGGATGGCGAGAGTGCCTTGTCGCGCATCGCCGAGTCGCCCCCGGATCTGGTCCTGCTGGACATCAGTCTGCCCGGCATCAGCGGCTTCGACGTCCTCGAGCGCCTGCGTGGCGACCCCGCCCATGCCCGGCTGCCGATCATCATGCTCACGGCCCACGGGCGCGAGGTGGAGCGCGAGAAGGGCCTGGCCCTGGGGGCCGATGACTACATCACCAAGCCCTTCTCGACCCAGGCGCTGGTCGAGAAGGTCAAGACGCTGCTCGCCGAGGTGTCCTGATGGCCAAGCGTGGCTCCCGCCTGCCTCGCCGCCAGCGGCTGATCGGCCTGTGGCTGCTGCTCAGCGGCATCAGTATCTTCGGTGGCGCCGTGTTCGCCCTCTGGCTGGACAGCCTTGCCGGCCTCGAAGGCATGGCGCGGCTGCTGCTGTGGCTGGGCTGCTTCTCCGGGGGTGGGACCATCTTCCTGGTCGGCCTGCTGCTCGAGCGCCAGCTGTTCACGCCCCTGCGTCACCTGCAGGTGCAGCTGGCCCGCCTGGTGGCCAACCCGGATGCCCGCCAGGACTATCCGCCCGAGGGCTGGCTGCGAGGACTCGGTCCCGACCTCATGCGCGTTCGTGAGGCCTGGCGGGCCGACCGCGAGCGGCTGGCCACCGCCCATGCCGAGGGCGCACGCAGCGCCGCCCGCATCCGCCAGGAGCTCGAGACCCTGCTCCAGGTCCTCGACACGCCGCTGCTGCTCTGCGACCACCACCGCCGGGTGCTGCTCTTCAACCAGGCTGCCGAGACGCTGTTCGAGGGCCACCCCGGCCTGGGGCTCGGCAAGCGCCTCGATGCCCTGCTGCCGATATCCAGCCTGGAGGATGCGCTGGGCCAGTTGCCCGATGACGGGGCGCCGCGTGAGATCCTGGTGCCCTGCGACGAGCGCTGGCTGCATGTGATACTGCGCCGCGTCCCCGACAGCAACCACGAGACGCTGCTGACCCTGACCGACACCACGGCGGCCTGGACCAGCGAGATGGGGGCCCGTGCCGACATCGCCGAGATGCTGCCGGTACTGCGCCGACATAGTGCCAGCCTGACCAGTGCCGCCGACGCCCTGGTCGGCGTGCGCGACGACGCCGAGGCCGGCGAACTCGGGAAGCGCCTGGAGGCGGTGATCGACGAGGAGAGCCGCGCCCTGGCCGCCCAGCTCGAGCGCATGGGCAGACTCATGGAAGACATGCATCGCGAGGGCGAGCGCCTGGTCCCGCTATGGTCCAATGACCTCTGGGCGGCCCTCGACGAGCGCCAGGACAGCGCGTCCCTGCGCATCATCCCCATCGGCATGCCCGCCTGGCTGAAAGGCGACGCCCCGGCCCTGCTGGTGCTGCTCGACTCGCTGCTCGCGCGCCTGGCGGCGCATTCCGGCCAGGCCGAGCTGGAAGGCGAGGTCTGCCTGGGCAACCGTCGGGTCTACCTGGACCTGATCTGGCGAGGACGCCCGCTGGGCGAGAAGGTGCTGGACGAGTGGCGCGCCGAGCGGTTGGAGGCCCTGCCGTTGGCCCCCCGGGTCGGCGATGTACTGCGACAGCACACCAGCGATGCCTGGAGCATCGCCGACCAGGACGGCGAGCATGCCCGGCTGCGCCTGCCGCTGCCGGCCACCGAACGGGTCGGCGCTCCACGCCCGCGCACCCCGCCGCGCCCGGAATTCCACGATTTCGGCATCGCCGACATGCCCCCGCCGGATGCCGAGCTGGCGGCCCGGCCCCTGAGGACCCTGGAGGTCGTGGCCTTCGACACCGAGACCACCGGTCTGGATCTGCGCCGCGGCGACACCGTGGTCAGCATCGGCGCCTGCCGCATCGTCAATGCGCGACTGCTGGCCAGCGACACCTTCGACCTGCGGGTCGACCCGGAACGGCCCATCCCGCCAGCCAGCACCGCCATCCACGGCATCACCGATGACGACGTGGCCGGGGCCCCGCCGCTCAACCTGGCCCTGCCGCGCTTTCGCGACTACATCGGCGAGGCGGTGATCCTGGCCCACAACGCCGCCTTCGACCTGCTGGCCATCCAGCCCCCCGGTGGCGGCATCGCGTTCGACATGCCGGTGCTCGACACCCTGCTGCTCTCCCGGGCACTCGACGACAGCCTCGACGGCCACGACCTGGACAGCCTGGCCGACCGCTATGACCTCAGCTTCCCGCCCGGGACCCGACACACCGCCCTGGGCGACGCCCGGGTCACCGCAGAGCTGTGGCTCTCGCTGCTGCCCCGGCTGGAGGCGCGTGGCATCGAGACGCTGGAGCAGGCGCTGGCCCTGCAGGCCAGCGCCTTCGACAAGGAGGACGCCTTCGCCTCGTGAACACGCCGCGCCTGAAGGAGCGCCTGGTCGCGCTGATCGTGCTGGCGGCCCTGCTGTTCTCCCCGCCCCTGCTGCTGATCGCCGATCGGTCTCCGGCGGCCCCGGGCTGGCTGGTGGCCTACCTGTACCTGGCCTGGGGGGCGGTGATCGCCCTGATGGCCTGGCTGATGGAACACCGTCACGAGGAGTGACCCCGGGATGCAGGCTGACACGCCATGAGAAGCAGCGTCGTGGTCCTGACGGTGGCCTTCGGCTATCTGGCGCTGCTCTTCGTCATCGCCGCCTGGGGGGACCGCCGCGCCGAGCAGGGACGCTCGCTGATCGGCTCGCCCACCGTCTATGCGCTCTCCATTGCCGTCTACTGCACCGCCTGGACCTTCTACGGCAGCGTCGGCCGCGCGGCCCAGTACGGCCCCAGCTTCCTGCTGATCTACCTGGGCCCGACCCTGGCGATGCTGATGGCCCCCTTCGTGATCCGCAAGATGGTGCGCATCGCCAGCGCCCAGCGCATCACCTCCATCGCCGACTTCATCAGCGCCCGCTACGGCAAGAGCTCGAGCCTGGGGGCCCTGGTGGCGCTGATCGCCCTGATCGGCATCACCCCCTACATCGCCCTTCAGCTCAAGGCCATCACCGTGAGCCACGCGGTGCTGGTCAACTATCCGCAGGCCGCCGAGTTGCGCCTGGCCGACGAGAGCTTCTGGGCCGACAAGTCCTTCTGGGTCGCCCTGGTGCTGGCGGTGTTCATCATCCTCTTCGGCACCCGCCACCTGGACGCCAGCGAGCGCCACGAGGGCATGGTGGCGGCCATCGCCTTCGAGTCGCTGGTCAAGCTGGTGGCCTTCCTCTCGGTCGGGGTCTTCACCGTCTTCGTGCTCTTCAACGGCCCGGCGGACCTCTTCGCCCGCGTCGTCGCCATGCCCGAACTCACCCGGCTGATGAGCATGGAAGCGGTGCCCGGGGGCGCCCTGGGCTGGGTGGGGATGCTGGTGCTGGCGTTCCTGGCCTTTCTCACCCTGCCGCGGCAG
Organism: Halomonas rhizosphaerae; assembly: GCF_030012485.1. NCBI lineage: Bacteria > Pseudomonadati > Pseudomonadota > Gammaproteobacteria > Oceanospirillales > Halomonadaceae > Halomonas > Halomonas rhizosphaerae. The sequence continues at coordinate 41,678 of NZ_JASCQQ010000010.1, read as the reverse complement.
TTCCAGGTGCTGGTGGTCGAGAACGTCGATGAGCGTCACCTCAAGCGCGCCAGCTGGCTCTTCCCGCTCTACCTGCTGGTGATCAACCTCTTCGTGATCCCCATCGCCCTGGCCGGGCTGCTGCTGGGTGACGTCAGCAGCGACCCGGACAGCTTCGTGCTCACCCTGCCCCTCTCGGCAGGGCTGGAAGGGCTGCCGCTGCTGGTCTTCATCGGCGGCCTCTCGGCCGCCACCGGCATGATGATCGTCGAGACCATCGCCCTGTCGACCATGGTCAGCAACCAGCTGGTGATGCCGCTGCTGCTGCGCTCGCGCCACCTCCACCTGAGCACCCGCGGCGAGCTCGCCGGCTGGCTGCTGCGCATCCGGCGCGTGGCCATCCTGCTCATCCTGCTGCTCGGCTACCTCTACCATGCGCTGATCGGCGACGCCTACAGCCTGGTGACCATCGGCCTGGTCTCCTTCGCCGCCGCTTGCCAGTTCGCCCCGGCGCTGCTGATCGGCATGTACTGGCGGGGTGCCAACCGCCTGGGGGCCGGACTGGGCATGAGCGCGGGCTTCCTGATCTGGGCCTGGACCCTGCTGATCCCGGGCTTCGCCCAGTCCGGCTGGCTGGATGCCGGTTTCCTCGACCAGGGCCCCTGGGGGCTCGCCTGGCTGAGGCCCTATGCGCTGTTCGGGCTCGAGGGCTGGGACATCTATACCCACTCGCTGCTATGGAGCCTGGGCGCCAATCTCGGCCTGCTGGTCGGCATCTCGCTGTTCACCCGCCAGTCACCGCTGGAGCAGACCCAGGCGGCGCTGTTCACCGAGGCCATGCATCCCGGCCTGGTGCAGACCTCGCTGTGGCAGGGCCAGACCACCCGGGGCGAACTGCGCGCCCTGCTCGACCGCTACCTGGGAGGGGCCGCCACCGCCCGCGTCTTCGCCACCCATCCCGACGAGGCCGCCGACGACAGCCAGCCCGCGCCGCCGGGGCTGACCGCCCGCGCCGAGCAGGCCCTGGCCGGTTCGCTGGGCAGCGCCTCGGCGCGGGTACTGATCGACTCGGTGGTGCGCGGCGAGGCCCTGAACCTCGAGTCGATCCTCAGCATTCTCGACACCACCTCCGAGACCCTGGAGGTCAACCGCCGCCTGGAGCAGAAGTCCCGGGAGCTCGCGCGCACCAGCGAGGAGCTGCGCGCGGCCAACGAACGCCTGCGCGAGCTCGACCGCCTCAAGGACGAGTTCGTGGCCATGGTCAGCCACGAGTTGCGCACGCCCCTCACCTCGATCCGGGCCTTTGCCGAGATCCTGCGTGACAGCGGCGACCTTCCCGACGAGAAGCGCCGCCACTTCCTCGACGTGGTGGTCCGCGAGAGCCAGCGGCTCTCGCGGTTGATCGAGGAGATCCTGGACCTGGCCAGGCTGGAGAGCGGCCGCCTGACCCTGGAGCCACAGCGCCTGGACCTGGTGGCCCTGGCCCGCCACAGCGTGGATGCGGTGCACCGGCTGCAGGAGAACCGCGGGGTGACCCTGGAGGTCGAGATCACGCCGGAGACCGCGACGGTCATCGGCGACCCGGACCGCCTGGAACAGGTGATCATCAACCTGCTCGACAACGCCGGCAAGTTTGCCGACGACGACGACCCGAAGGTGCTGCTGCGCCTCGAGCGCTACAAGGACCACTACCGCCTCGCCGTGGAGGACAATGGTCCCGGCATCGCCGAGGACGAGCGCGAACGGGTCTTCGAGAAGTTCCACCAGATCCAGCGCCAGGACGGTGGCGAGGCCCGCGGTCGCCCTCGCGGCAGCGGCCTGGGGTTGCCCATCAGCCGCGGCATCGTCGCCCACCTGGGCGGGCGGCTGTGGGTCGAGGAGGCGCCGCGACTGGGCGGTGCCTGCCTGGTGATGGAGCTGCCCGAGGCACCGCCCGAAAAGGCTTAAGCTGAAAGCTGAAAGCTGAAAGCTGAAAGCTGAAAGCTGAAAGCTGAAAGCTGAAAGCTGAAAGCTGAAAGCTGAAAGCTGAAAGCTGAAAGCTGAAAGGCAGCCTGTAGCCACCCAACACGGTGTCAAGGCTTTCTTCAAGCTTCCAGCTTAAGCCCGCGAAGCGGGCGCTCTTCCAGCTCCCGGCGGGTTCTTATGGCTTCCGCGCTCTTCTCTGAAGCGCGCGGATCTGCAACAGGTCATGACGCAGCAGCTGGCGCTGGTCCTCGCCCAGGCGGGCGATGTTCACCCAGCCATCGGGGCTGCGCCCCTCGGCCAGGGCCAGGCGCTGCTCGTCGAGCATCAGCGCCTGCAACCGCTCGAGCGCCGCGGTCAGGGCCCGGGCATGCTCGGTGCCGAGCACCTCCTGCATCACCAGTGCCACCAGCCGCGAGCGGGTATCCGGCGGGCGCACCCCGTGGCGCAGTGCCAGCAGGCGCACGGCATTCACCAGCGGCAGCATCCCCTGGCGCTTGAGGTTGATGGCCCGCTCGTGGGGAGCGCCCTCGCCGTCGCCGCTGAGTCGGCCGAGACGGTCCAGGGCCAGCGGCAGCTCATCGAGCAGGCTCGCCATCTCGTCGAGGAACAGATGCGATGTCGGCAGCAGCCGGGCCACCCGATCGGCCAGGGCCTCGGCCAGCGCGGCCTCGCCATGGACCGGGTGGAAGTCGAGCAGGATGTTGGCCTGCTGGACACGCTTGACGCGGCGCTCCGCGGTCCAGATCTCGAGCTGTGCGCGCCACTCCGAGAGCCGCTTGCGCCACATCGGCCAGCGGGCCATGACATGGCCCTGGCAGAGTGGGATCCCGGCCTCATCGAGGCGCGCGGTGAAGCGCTCGCCCAGGGACTGGAAATACCCGTCGATCTCGGTATGCCGCTCGTCGGGGTAGTCGGCAATGATCATGGCGTTGTCCTGATCCGGCGCCAGCAGGCTCTCGTGGCGTGCCCCCGACCCGAGGGTCAGCACGCAGAAGGCCGCCGGCGGGGCACCCCAGCCCAGGCCGCGCATCTCCTCCAGGGAGAGCGTGATGGCCCGCCGATAGAGCCAGTCATTGTGGTCGCTGACCAGCTGGCTGATTCGCCAGGCGGGCAGGTCGAGCCGGTCCAGCGCCTCCACCAGCTGGCTTTGCCAGGCATGGGCCTCGGCCAGCGCGGGGGCGGGCCCCAGGCTTGCCAGGGCCTGGCCCAGCGGGGCCAGCAGCGCCGGCCAGCCACCGGGGTCGGGCAACGCATCGGTGGCGAAGAGCGCTCGCCAGGGCGAGGGTCGATGCAGCACACGCATGGAGACTCCGGATCACGGGACGAATCGGCATGTCCTGAAGTATAGCGAGGGGAGTATAGCGAGGGCACCCGCCCGGAGCACTCGAGTGAGCGAGCTAGGAGAACATCTCGTCGCCGACCTCGTCGATGAAGCGCTGCGCCTTGCTGACCATCAGGGCGTCACAGGCCTCGCGACCGGGCAGCATGTCGGAGCGCTCGAAGCGATGCTCGAGCATCTCGCCCTCCTCGCCATCGGTGGCGGGCAGCGGCTTGCGGATCCAGCCGCTGACGCGGTACTGACCACCCTGGTCGGCCGGTTCGGAGATGATCAAAAAGCCCTTGTACTCCACCGGCTCGGCGGCCGAGGCGTTGCCGGACTTGCTATCGCCACCGCCGAGCAGGCCGGATAACAGTTTCTTGAACATGGTGCTCTCCTCACAGGTGATGGGCCTCCACACGACGACGCCGGCGGCAAGCCGGCGTCGAGGAAGGCATGACGGTCCGTCTCAGTCCTGCCTGCGGCCCTTGCCGGCAGCGATGCGCAGGCGCAGGGCGTTGAGCTTGATGAAGCCCTCGGCATCCTTCTGGTCATAGGCGCCGGCATCGTCCTCGAAGGTGGCGATGGACTCGTCGAACAGCGACTGGTCGGAACGGCGGCCCGCCACGGTGGCACTGCCCTTGTAGAGCTTCATGCGCACCACGCCGGAGACGTTCTTCTGGGTCTCGTCGATGGCCGCCTGCAGCATGCGACGCTCCGGGCTCCACCAGTAGCCGTTGTAGATCACCTCGGCATACTTGGGCATCAGCTCGTCCTTGAGGTGCGCCTCCTCGCGGTCGAGGGTCAGCGACTCGATGGCGCGGTGGGCGCGCAGCATGATGGTGCCTCCCGGCGTCTCGTAGCAGCCGCGGGACTTCATCCCCACATAGCGGTTCTCGACGATGTCGAGGCGGCCGATGCCGTTGTCGCCGCCCAGCGTGTTGAGCTTCTCGAGCACCTCGTGGGGCTTCATCGGCACGCCGTCGATGGCCACGATATCGCCCTTCTCGTAGGTCAGCTCGATATAGGTAGGGGTGTCCGGCGCGGCCTCCGGCGACACGCTCCAGCGCCACATGTCCTCCTCGGCCTCGGCCCAGGGGTCCTCGAGAATGCCGCCCTCGTAGGAGATGTGCAGCAGGTTGGCATCCATCGAGTAGGGCGACTTCTTCTTCGTGGAGGAGAAATCCACCGGGATGTCGTGCTGCTGGCAGTAGGCCATCAGCTTCTCGCGGGAGGTGAGATCCCACTCGCGCCAGGGCGCGATCACCTTGACGCCGGGCTTCAGCGCATAGGCGCCGAGTTCGAAGCGCACCTGGTCGTTGCCCTTGCCGGTGGCGCCATGGGAGATGGCGTCGGCACCGGTCTGGTTGGCAATCTCGATCAGGCGACGGGCAATCAGCGGGCGGGCGATGGAGGTGCCGAGCAGATACTCGCCCTCGTAAATGGTGTTGGCGCGGAACATCGGATAGACGTAGTCGCGCACGAACTCCTCGCGAAGATCCTCGATATGGATCTCCTTGACCCCCAGCGCCTGGGCCTTGGCGCGGGCCGGCTCGACCTCCTCGCCCTGGCCGATGTCCGCGGTGAAGGTCACGACCTCGCAGTCATAGGTTTCCTGCAACCACTTGACGATGACGGACGTATCCAGGCCGCCGGAATAGGCGAGCACGACCTTCTTGACATCGGACATGCTGAGGCTCCTCTCGTAACAGTCGTAAAGACGGTGATTATAGCGCGACGAGCCTGCAGCGAATACCGGCGACGCGACTCGCTGATGGCAAGCTGCTAGACTTTCGCGGTTTCAAAACACGATGGCCCAGACAAGGAGAGGTGCATGAGCGAGGCGATCGCCCGCGAACTCATGGCGCAGCGATTCCGCAGCTTCCTGCCCGTGGTGGTGGATCTGGAAACCGGCGGATTCAATCCCGAGGGCGATGCGATCCTCGAGATTGCCGCGGTCACCCTGACCATGGACCCGGAAGGCAACCTGATCCCCGACGCCACCTATGCCTACCATGTCACTCCCTTCGAGGGGGCCAACGTGGAGCAGTCGGCGCTGGACTTCACCGGCATCCGGCTGGATGACCCGCTGCGACGACAGGTGGCCGTCAGCGAGGCCGAGGCGCTGGGCGAGATCTTCCGCCCGGTGCGCAAGTCCATCAAGGCCCATGGCTGCACACGGGCCGTGCTGGTCGGCCACAATGCCGCCTTCGACCACGGTTTCCTCAACGCAGCAGTGAACCGCTGCGGCATCAAGCGCAACCCCTTCCATCCCTTCTCGAGCTTCGACACGGCATCGCTCGGTGGCCTGGTCTATGGCCAGACCGTGCTGGCCCGGGCCTGCCGCGCCGCGGGCATCGAGTTCGACAACAGCGCGGCCCACTCGGCGCGCTACGACACCGAGCGCACCGCCGAGCTGTTCTGTGCCATGGTCAACCGCTACAAGGACCTGGGCGGCTGGGCCCTGGCCCAGAAGGAGCAGGGGCTGGAAGAGTAGCCGCCCGGCGGCACCCTTTCAGCAAGAGAGAGCCCCGCAGGCCGTTGCCTGCGGGGCTCTCGTCTGGTGCAGCGCTGACAGGCGCGACGGCGCGACCCTCAGGCCTGAGGGTCGCCCTCGCTTGCCTCGGCGCGGGAGGCCGCGGCCTTGACCAGCTTTTCGAGCTCGCCGCTCTGGTGCATCTCGACCACGATGTCACAGCCACCGACCAACTCGCCCTCGACCCACAGCTGAGGGAAAGTCGGCCAGTTGGCCACCTTGGGCAGCTCGGCGCGGATGTCCGGGTTATCCAGGACGTTGACGAAGGCGAAGCGCTCGCCACAGGCCATCAGGGCCTGGACGGTCTGGGCGGAGAAGCCGCACTGCGGCAGCTGGGGGGTACCCTTCATGTAGATCAGGATGGGGTTCTCGCCGATCTGGCGCTGGATGTTCTCGACGGTGGTGCTCATGACATCTCCCTTTCTCGTGTGGCCGGATCTCGACGGACCGGGCCGCGATAGACCGTGGCCGGCAGGCGCCCGGGCAATACCCGAGCAAGCTGGTCGGCCTTGTGGATGAGGGCCATTCTACTGATGACGGGCGCGTTGCGCATCCCCCGTGGGCTGGCTAGGATGGTCGTTTTTTCCCGTGGAGCGACACCATGGCCACCCGCCATTTCCTCACCCTGCTTGACCTCAGTCCGGACGAGCTGCGCTACCTGGTCCAGCGCGCCATCTCGATCAAGAACGGCCTGAAGACCCACGGGCCGACCTACACGCCCTTCGCCAACCGCACCCTGGCGATGATCTTCGAGAAGTCCTCGACCCGCACCCGGGTCTCCTTCGAGACCGCCATGGCGCAGTTCGGGGGCCATGCGCTCTTCCTCTCGCCCCGCGACACCCAGCTCGGCCGCGGTGAGCCCATCGGCGATACCGCGCGGGTACTCTCGGAGATGGTCGACGCGGTGATGATCCGCACCTTCTCCCACGAGGGACTGGAGGCATATGCCGCCGCCAGCACGGTGCCGGTGATCAACGCGCTCACCGACGACTACCATCCCTGCCAGCTGCTCGCCGATGTGATGACCTGGACCGAGCTGCGCGGCAGCGTCAAGGGCCGCACCGCGGTGTGGATCGGCGACGGCAACAACATGTGCCATTCCTGGATCAACGCCGCCCGCCAGTTCGACTTCCAGCTGCGCATCTGCTGTCCGGAGGGCTACGAGCCCCGCCAGGACATTCTCGCGGCCGCCGGCGACCGGGTGACCATCCTCCGCGATCCCCAGCAGGCCGTGGCGGAAGCCGACCTGGTCACCACCGACGTCTGGGCCTCCATGGGCCAGGAAGAGGAGCAGGCCAGGCGCGAGGCGGACTTCGCCGGCCTCCAGGTGAGCGAGGCGATGCTCGACCGGGCGAAGGAGGACGTGCTCTTCCTGCACTGCCTGCCCGCCCATCGCGGCGAGGAGATCAGCACGACCCTGCTCGATGATCCGCGGGCCGTGGTCTGGCAGGAGGCCGGCAACCGCCTGCATGCGCAGAAGGCACTGATCGAGTTCCTGCTGCTGGGGCGAGTGGAGGGGTGAGGGATGCTGCCCCGCCCGGCGTGGAGGCTGCCACGGCGGGGCATGTTAGACCTTGGTATGACATCAACCTTCGTCGCATGTATAATGCGCTGCAGCAGAATCCCTTCAGGAGATGCGGCAGCATGATAGATGACACCCCCAGCACCCACGGCATGCAGCGCAGCCTGCGTCAGTGCCTCTCCAACATGGCCGCCCTGCTCTATCGCCAGGGGCACGTCCTCGAGACGGTCACCGTCCCGCACCGCGGCCTCGACCGCAACGCCCTCAAGGCACTCGGCGAAGCCGACCGCGACTGGGCACCCTGCCAACACATCCTCGAGACCAGCCGGGCCGCCACCTGGAACGACCAGCAGCGCTTCGTGCTGACCGGCCTCGGCCGCGAACTACTGTTTGACATGTTCGGCGAAGGGGCCGCCGACTGCGCCTGAGGCGGACAGGACGCCATCCCCTCTGATGCCCGGGTACGCGACGAGATTGCGTGCCCGGGCATCTTTGGTTAAGTTGGCAGGACTTGTCGGGGAGCCCCGGCACGCTCATGGAGCCGTGCACGGGGGCTGAGATCGGTACGGCCGAACCCGTTGAACCTGATCAGGTTGATGCCTGCGGAGGGAACAAGCGCGTGTCATTCCTGCCCGCCCCCTGCCGTCATCCCCCCTGGTCAGCCATGCCTGCTGCTGGATGGCCGCTATCGTGACACACACCACCGATCACATCGCCGTCGCCGGCGCCGGCCTGCTGGGGCGCCTGGTCGCCTGGCAGTTGCTCGGCGACGGCCACGCCGTCACCCTCTACGACGCCGGGGACCTGGACGCCCCGCCCGCTGCCGCCTGGACCGCCGCCGGCATGGTCGCCCCGCTCTGCGAAACGGCGATCTCCGAACGCTGCGTTTACGACATGGGCCGCTTCGCCCTGGCCCAATGGCCGAGGTGGCTCGAAGCCCTCGACGCTCAATCGCTGTGGCAGCAGAACGGCAGCCTGATGGTAGCGCACCCCCAGGACCTGGGTGAGCTCACCCAGTTCCGCCGCGACCTCGACCATGCGCTGGGCGGCGACTCCCCCTGCCGGACGCTCGACGCCCGGGGGATCCATCGGCTGGAGCCCGACCTGGCGCCCGGCTTCCACCAGGGCCTGTTCCTGCCGGACGAGGCCCACCTGGACAACCGGGCCCTGCTCACCCGCCTGCTGGACGAGATTCGCGCCCTGGGCGGGGAGTGCCATGCCCACTGCCCGGTGGAGACCTTCCCCGGCGAGGTCGTCACCGCCGACGGCCCCCGGCGCTTCGACCTGGTCGTGGACTGTCGAGGCACCGGCGCCCGACCGCGCCACCCGAGCCTGCGGGGCGTGCGCGGCGAGACCCTGCACGTGCGGACGGCCGAGATCCAGCTCTCGCGGCCGGTACGGCTGATGCACCCCCGCTACCAGCTCTACGTGGTCCCCAAGCCGGAGGATCGCTTCGTCATCGGGGCCACCCAGATCGAGAGCGAGGACCGCTCGCCCATGTCCCTGCAATCCTCGCTGGAGCTGGGCAGCGCCCTCTATACCCTGTCCCCGGCCTTCGCCGAGGCGCGCATCCTGGAGCAGGGGGTCAACCTGCGTCCCGCCTTCCTCGACAACCTGCCACATGTCACTCAACAGCAGGAGCTGATCACCGCCAACGGCCTGTTCCGGCACGGTTACTTGCTGGCACCGGCCGTGGTCTGCCACCTGCTGGCCGGGATCCGCGGCCACGGTGACCGGCCCTTCGCCGACACACTGGCGGCACGCCCGCCGCAGGAGAACGCCGCATGAACCAGATCACCCTGCGACTCAACGACGAGACCGCCCGCCTTCCCGCCGGCACACCGCTCGCCGACGCCCTGCAGGCGTGGCACTACGCCGACCGCCGGGTCGCGGTGGCGGTCAACGGCGAGTTCGTGCCCCGCTCGGCCTACGCCGGACGGGTCCTGCAGGAAAACGACCGTATCGATATCGTGGCCCCGGTAGGAGGTGGCTGATGGACGCGCTGCACGACGATACCCTGACGCTGTATGACGAGGCCTTCGCCAGCCGCTTCCTGCTCGGCACCGCCCTCTACCCCTCGCCCACGGTGATGCAGCAGGCCATCCGGGCCGCCGGCTGCGAGATGGTGACCCTGGGCCTGCGCCGGCAGAACCCCGCGGCCGGCGACGGCGAGGCCTTCTGGCAGATCCTGCGCGACAGCGGCTGCCGGCTGCTGCCCAACACTGCCGGCTGCCGCTCGGCCCGGGAGGCCATCACACTGGCGCAGATGTCGCGCGAGCTCTTCGACACGCCCTGGATCAAGCTCGAGGTGATCGGCGACGACTACAACCTGCAGCCGGACCCCTTCGGTCTGCTGGAGGCGGCCCGGGAACTGATCGACCAGGGCTTCAAGGTGCTGCCCTACTGCACGGACGATCTTGTGCTCTGCCAGCGCCTGCGCGACGCCGGCTGCCAGGCGCTGATGCCCTGGGGCTCGCCCATCGGCACCGGCCGCGGCCTGATGAACCGCTACGCCCTCCAGACCCTGCGCCAGCGCCTCGACGTGCCGCTGATCATCGATGCCGGCCTGGGCGCGCCATCCCAGGCCGCCGAGGCCATGGAGATGGGCTTCGACGGCGTGCTGCTCAACACCGCCGTGGCCCGGGCCCATCGCCCGCCGCAGATGGCCGAGGCCTTTGCCGAGGCCATCCGCGCCGGCCGCAAGGCCTACCTGGCCGGACTCATGCAGCAGCGCCAGACTGCCAGTCCCAGCACGCCGACGGTGGGCCAGCCCTTCTGGCATCGCGATGGCAGATAGTCCCGGCGCAGGAGCCGCCGGGGGATGACGTCGGGACGGGGAAGTCTGCTATCGTCTGCCCGAGGCGACCCCGTAGACGAAAGGAGGCACCCATGAGCAGCCAGACCCTCCCCGATACCATGGCCGCCATGCTGCTGACCGGGCATGGTGACGTCGACAAGCTGGTCTACCACGACGACGTGCCGACCCCGCGACCGGGGCCCGGCGAGGTGCTGGTGAAGGTCACGGCCACCGCCAAGAACAACACCGACCGCAAGGCCCGCGAGGGGCTCTATCCGGTGAAGAAGGGCGAGGTGACATCGTTTGCCATGGGCGGGACGCCGACCCTGACCTTCCCGCGCATCCAGGGCGCCGACATCGCCGGGCGCGTGGTGGCGGTGGGCGACGGGGTCGAGGCCTCGCGGATCGGTGAGCGCGGCCTGCTCGACTTCAACCTCTATCCCGACGCCCGGCGCGACATCAACTTGACCCCGGACTACTACGGCCACGGCGCCGACGGCGGCTTCGCCGAATACGTCGCCGTGCCCTCGGACCAGTTCCACCATGTGCCCAACCCGGAGCTCAGCGACGCCGAACTCGCCGCCATGGGCATGTGCTCCTACCAGACCGCCTACCATATGATGACATCCGCCCGAGTAAGCGCGGGTGAACGAATCCTCGTCAGCGGCGCCAGCGGCGGGGTCGGCACGGCGCTGATCCAGCTGTGCCGTATCGTCGGCGCGGTGCCCTATGCGGTGAGCCAGCAGGAGAAGGCCGAGGCCCTCAAGGCGCTCGGCGCGGAGGCGGTGATCGACCGCGGCGACCTGGCGGGCTTCGCCGAGCGGGTGCTCGAAGCCACCGGGGGCGCGCCCATCGACGCGGTGATGGACCTGGTCGGCGGCGAGATGACCGACCGTTTCATCGACACCATGATCCAGGACATGAAGGCACGCACCACCTACCCTCGCCTCTCCATCGCCGGCGCCAGCGGCGGCAACATCAGCGAGATCCTGTGGACGCGCATCTACCTCTATCAGGTGCAGATCTTCGGCGTCTCCCACGGTACCCGCGCGGAGGCCGAGCAGCTGATCGCCTGGATCCGTGCAGGCGAGCTCAGGCCGGTGCTGCACGCCGCCTTCCGGCTCTCCGACCTGCATCAGGCCGAGCGCTACTTCGTCAGCCGCGGCAGCAACTTCCTGGGCAAGATCGTGATCGTCCCCGACAGCCAGTGGGACGAGCATGGCGCGCCCTTCGCCCTCGAGGGACACTCATGAGCCAGGCACTGACCCTGCAACTGATCGACACCCACGCCGGCGGCGATGTCAGCCGCATCGTGGTCGGCGGCATCGAGCCCCTGCCCGGCGCCACCGTCAGGGACCAGATGCACTACCTGCGCGACGACGCCGATGGCCTGCGCAAGCTGCTGCTGGAGGAGCCCTACGGCATTCCCGAGATGTCGGTCGACCTGATCGTGCCCGCCACCGACCCGGCCGCCGAGGTGGGCTACATCATCATGGAGGTGATGGGCTATCCGATCTACTCCGGCTCCAACACCATCTGTACCGCCACGGCGGTGCTGGAAAGCGGCCTGGTGCCCAAGCAGGAGGGACGCCAGCGCTTCAAGCTGGAGTCGCCGGCAGGACTGGTGCAGATCGAGGCACTGGTCGAGAACGGCGTGGTGGAGGCGATCACCTGCGGGGGCCTGCCCAGCTATATCGACACCTACCGCGCCAGCATCCATGTGCCTGGCATCGGCGACGTGACCTACAGCGTTGCCTACAGCGGCGGCTTTTACGCCCTGGTGGACGCCACCGAGTTGGGCTTCCACCTCAACCGCGACGAGGAGCGGGAGCTCGCCGACTGTGCCCACCGGATCGTCGAGGCGATCCAGGCCGAACGCGGCTTCTCCCACTACACCCTGGGCGACGTGGGTCCGCTGCCCTTCCTGCACTTCATGGGCCCCGTCGAACAGGTCGCCGACGACTTCTACCGCTCCCGCTCGACCACCTACGTGCATCCCGGCGTGATCTGCCGCAGCACCACCGGTACCGGCACCTCGGCGCGCCTGGCGCTGATGCGCCACGAGGGCACCATCGAGCCCGGTGACAAGCTGGAAACCGTCTCGCTGCGCGAGACCGGCTTCATCGGCGAGTTCACCGGCACGCGACAGGAAGGGACCCATACGGTCGTGGAGAACATCATCACCGGCAAGAGCTACGTGCTGGCCCGATCCGACATCGTGGTCAACTGCGACGACCCCCTGGTGGCGTGCGCCGGCCTGCACCATATCCTCAGCGCCGGCCAGGCCTCGTCCGACTGAACGCCGCCCGGCGGGCGACGTACTCGCCGGGCCCCGGGACGAGATCCGCTCACCAGGTCCGGCGAAAGCGCATCGCGGTGACCACCCGCTCCCGGGCCATCTCGACGGCCGCCTGACGGGGGAGCCCCCCGGTCGCCTCGGCCCGCTGCAGCACCTCGGTGACGTTGGCGCGGACCTTCTCCGCGATGCTGGCGAGGGCCTCCCCCTGGCTGCCGCCACGATACTCGACGGCCGCGCAGATCACCCCGCCGGCATTGACGATGAAGTCCGGCAGCACCAGCACGCCGCGCTCGGCGAGCCGCCGCTCCGCGGCCTCGGTCACCGGGATGTTGGCCCCCTCCGCCACGACCCGAGCCCGAAGCCGATCCACGTTGCCCTCGTGGATGACGTCGGGCCGTGCCGCCGGAATCCAGATGTCGCACTCGGCGTCGATGATGGCATCGCGCCCCCCGCCCTCGCCGCCCGGGAACTCGGCCAGGCGTCCGCCCTGACGCTTCCAGTCGACCAGCGCCGGGACATCGAGGCCCTCGGCTCGCGTCAGGCTGCCCGCGGAATCGGACGCCGCCACCAGTTGCGCGCCGCGCTCGACGAGAAAGCGCGCGGCGTTCATGCCGACCGCCCCGAAGCCCTGGATGGCGACCCGTGCGCCGGCGAGCGGGAAGGCCGCGAAGGGCTCGGCCGCCTCGAGGGCGACGGCCAGGCCGAAACCGGTGACACCGATCTCGTCCAGGGGAATGCCGCCGATCTCCCTCGGCAACCCCACCGAGCGCCCGATGACGTCGTGCACCCAGGCCATGGTGGTCTCGTCGGTGCCCATGTCCGGGCCGACGATGTAGTCCTTCACGTCCTTCAGCGCATGGGCGTAGGCGCGGACCAGCCGCTCCTTGTCATCGGCCGGCATCCTGGGGTCGGCGAAGATCACCGCCTTGGCCCCGCCATGGGGCAGGCCGGCGGCCGCGTTCTTCAGGGTCATCGCGCGGGCCAGCCGCGCACACTCCGCCAGGCTTACGTCCGGCGCCATGCGCGTCCCGCCGATGGCCGGCCCTGCCGCCACGTTGTCGACCACCAGGATGGCCCGGAGCCCCGTGGCCGGGTCATGCAGGTAGAGGATCTTCTCGGGCCCCAGGTCGTCGGCCAGATCGAAGGCATCGCGCATCGCCGCACTCCCCAACACGTCTCCCTGAGGTCAAGCTAGCAGGCTTCGCCCGGAATGGCGCCATGACTGACGGGACTCCCTGGGGCAGGACGTCAGGCCGGCGTCACCGCCAGCGCCAGTCCAGCTCGAAGGGCGTGATGTCGCGGAAGGTGCCGGCCCGGCTCATCTCGCGCCGCAGGGGGAAGGCCGCCAGGGCCTCGGCCGGGTCGAGTCGCGCCAGTCGGTCGAAGTCGATACCCTCCCACGACTCGCGGGTGACCTTGGCGCTGAAGAGGTAGCGGGCCCGGAACTCGCCGCTGTCCGGGACCTTGACCCGGTGATGGCCGGAGACCAGCACACGCTCGATGCCCGGCAGCCGCGCGAAGACCGTGCCCAGCACGCGGAAGGCCACGCCATGCACGTGGCGCCGATAGAGCTCGCGCTGTCGCGTGGCGCCGAGCTTGCGCGGCGAGAGCTTGAGGCGCTTGGCCGGCATGGTCCAATAGCGGTCGGGCAGCTCCTCCTCGCCGGGCAGGTCGATGTCCAGGGCAATGGTGCGACAGTCGTCACTCAGTTCGAAGTCGACCAGCGTCTCGCGCGGCCAGCCCAGCTCCTCCAGCCGCTCAGCCAGCGTCTGCTGCATGGCCTCCGGGTCGTCCCAGGCCGCGACCTCCTCGCGCTGCTGACGCTCGAACTCGCGGGCATCGAACTCGGCCTTCTCCCATTCCCAGGCACGATAGGCCTGCGCATGCGACGCCTCGCGGCGCGCGTTCTCCCGCTCGAGCCGTGCCCGGGCAGCCGGCCAGAGGGCATGCCGCCAGTCGGGCTGTTCCGGGGTCACCGGCGTGGGAGGAGACACCGGGTAGCTGCGCGGCTGATAGCCGGCGGCCCCTGATGGCGGCGTCTGCTCGTGCAGGCACTCGAGAGAGTCGAGATCGGCGTTGAGTTGCTCGCAGTGCGAGGCGAGTGCTGCGCGTATCGCCGCCTCGCCATGGCGCCGCAGCGCCCGGGCCTCGGCATCGGGAAGGCGGCGCCCATCGGGATGCCGGTAGCGGATCTCCCCGTTGGCGGCGATATCCAGATACACCGGCAGGCCCTCGCCTCCCTCACCGGATGCCAGCTGCAGACGGATACCGGGCGGTCCGACCGAGAGCCCGGGACGCAGCCTGCAGGTAATGAGTCGCGCACCGGGTGCGAGACGAATGCGACGCTGGAAGCGAAATCCCACGATGGCCTCTCCCTGATGACCGGACCCGAGCTACAGGGTACTGCACTGTTCGTCATTCGTAACGAAGGATATCGGGCCGCCATGCGAGCACTGGCATTCGCCAAGCTGGGCGAGGAAATCGACCTGCCGGAAGGGCTTCAATGGCCACCAACCGTGGCGAATTTTTCGGGAGTTTTACGGGCGCACGAAAAAGCCGCCTAGCGGGGTACGCTAAGCGGCTGATTCGATGTGTCTTGTTGGTGGAGCCTAGCGGGATCGAACCGCTGACCTCAACACTGCCAGTGTTGCGCTCTCCCAGCTGAGCTAAGGCCCCACGTCGTTCCCGTCCTGCGAGAACGGAGCGAATATTACGCAGCCCTTCCGGAGGCGTCAACCCCATGAGGGCATTTTCACTCTTCTGCCTTGTGCCAATTCCCCTTAGGGACGGGATGTGCCAACCTACCAAGACTGATACCGAGCCGGACGACATGTTGGCAGCTTCCTAGCCAGGCCCCGTCTCGGGACGACACTCACATACCACGTCTTCAGGAGCGTCTGCGTTGATCAGGGTTCTCGTCGCCGATGACCATCACCTGGTACGGACCAGCATCGCCCACCTGCTGAATGCCGAGCGCGGGATCCGCGTGGTCGGTGAGGCCGCCGATGGCGAGGAGGCCATCACCAAGGCGCGCAAGCTCGAACCGGACATCGTGCTGATGGATATCCGCATGCCCGGGATCGGCGGCCTGGAGGCTACCCGCAAGATCAACCGCTTCGCCGGCGACATCCGCATCCTGGTGCTGACGGCCTTCATCGAGGAGACCTTCGCCCAGCGCCTGCTCGAGGCCGGCGCCCACGGCTTCATCAGCAAGGGCTGCCAGCACGACGAGATGGTCGAGGCGATCCACTGCGTGTTCGGCGGCAAGCGCTATGTCAGCCCCGAGATCGCCCAGCGGCTGGTGTTGTCGCGCATCGATGCGCCGGACAACCCCTTCGACCAGCTCTCCCAGCGCGAGCTCCAGGTCGCGATGATGGTCGTCAACTGCCAGCGCGTCGCCGACATCGCCGACCGCATGTTCCTCAGCCCCAAGACCGTCAACACCTACCGCTACCGGATCTTCGAGAAGCTCGGCGTGACCTCCGATGTGGAGCTGACCCACCTCGGCCTGCGCCACGGCCTGGTCGACGGCTTCAGCGACGCCGACTGAGCGCCTTCCCGAGGGTCCGGATCTGGTAGAATAGGGCTTCCGCTTCCCGTCCCCGGCACGCCGTTTCCATGAGCTTCGATTCCCGCGACTTCCTCGGCAGCGTCAGCGAATCCCCGGGGGTCTACCGCATGCTCGACGAGCACGGCGAGACCCTCTATGTCGGCAAGGCGCGTCGTCTCAAGGCGCGCCTGGCGAGCTACTTTCGCGGTGCGCTCAACACCAAGACCCAGGCCCTGGTCGGCCGCATCGCCGACATCCAGGTGACGGTGACCAACAGCGAGACGGAGGCCCTGCTGCTCGAGCAGACGCTGATCAAGGAGCTGCGCCCGCCGTACAACATCCTGCTGCGCGACGACAAGTCCTACCCCTTCGTCTTCGTTACCGACCGCCACCCCTTCCCCGCCCTGGAGTACAAGCGCGCCCGGGTGCGCCGCGACGATGGACGCTACCTCGGCCCCTACCCCAGCAGCGGCGCCGTGCGCGAGAGCCTGTCGCTGATGCAGAAGATCTTCCGCATCCGCAACTGCGAGGACAGCGTCTTCGCCCACCGCACCCGGCCCTGCCTGCAGTACCAGATCCAGCGCTGCAGCGCCCCCTGCGTGGGCCATATCAGCGAGGCGGACTATCGGCGTGACCTGGAGCATGCGGTGATGTGCCTCGAGGGCAAGAGCGATGCGGTGACCCGCGAGCTGAGCGAGGCCATGGAGGCCGCCAGCGCCCGGCTTGACTTCGAGGAGGCGGCCCGCCTGCGCGACCAGGTCCAGCACCTGCGCCAGATGCAGCAGCGCCAGTTCGTCGACACCGGCGGCGGCGATGCCGACGTCTTCGCACTGGCCAGCCGACCCGGGGCGCTGTGCATCTCGGTGCTCACGGTCCGCCAGGGCCGCCTGCTGGGGGCTCGGCACCATGCCCCGGCCAACGGGCTCGACCTGGGCCCGGAGGCGCTGCTCGGCGACTTCATCAGCCAGTTCTACCTGGGCCAGGCCAGGGAGATTCCGGCCGAGGTGATCACCAGCCACCCGGTACCGGATGCCGACCTGATCGCCCGCGCGCTCGGCGAACGCGCCGGCAAGCGCATTCGCCTGACCGCCCAGGTCCGCGGCCATCGCGCCCAGTGGCGGGAGCTGGCCCGCACCAATGCCGAACAGCAACTCGCCAGTCAGCTGGCCAGCCAGACCCAGCTCTCGAAACGCTTCGCCGCCCTGCGCGAGGCCCTGGCACTCGAGGACACCCCCCGCCGCCTGGAGTGCTTCGACATCAGCCACAGCCATGGCGAGGCCACGGTGGCCTCCTGCGTGGTGTTCGACGAGAACGGGCCGCGCAAGTCCGACTATCGCCGCTTCAACATCGAGGGCGTGGCCGCCGGCGACGACTATGCCGCCATGCGCCAGGCGCTGACCCGCCGCTTCAAGCGCCTCACCGAGGGCGAGGGCGAACGCCCCGACATCCTCATCGTCGACGGCGGCAAGGGGCAGCTGAACATGGCCCGAGAAGTGTTCGCCGAACTGGGCGTGAGCGGCATCTCCCTGCTCGGCGTGGCCAAGGGCACCACACGCAAGGCCGGGCTCGAGACGCTGTTCGTCGAGACCGTCGACCGCAGCCTGGACCTCGACGGCGCCTCCCCGGCGCTGCACCTGATCCAGCACATCCGCGACGAGTCGCACCGCTTCGCCATCGCCGGTCATCGGGCACGACGCGACAAGACGCGGCGCACCTCCACCCTGCAGGACATTCCGGGCGTGGGGCCGCATCGCCGACGCGAGCTGCTGCGCTTCTTCGGCGGCCTGCAGGGGGTCAGGCAGGCCAGCCGCGAGGAGCTGGCCCGGGTCCCCGGCATCAGTGCCACAATGGCCGAGACGATTCATCGCGCCCTGCATGGATGAGTCGGGCCCCGACGGATAGAATGAGGGGGTTTCCGGTATCTCTCATGGCAAGGACCGCACCTCCCGATGAATATCCCCAACCTGCTCACCCTGGCCAGAATCCTGTTCATCCCGCTGCTGGTGGTGCTGTTCTATCTGCCCTTCACCTGGAGCATGCCACTGGCCGCCGCCCTGTTCGCGCTGGCCGCGGTGACCGACTGGCTCGACGGCTACCTGGCCCGGCGCTGGGACCAGTCCACCCCCTTCGGCGCCTTCCTCGATCCGGTCGCCGACAAGCTGATGGTGGCCGTGGCCCTGGCGCTGCTGATCGAGCGCTACGAGGCCATCTGGCTGACCCTGCCGGCGCTGGTGATCATCGGCCGCGAGATCGTCATCTCGGCGCTGCGCGAGTGGATGGCCGAGATGGGCAAACGCGGCCAGGTGGCGGTCTCGTGGATTGGCAAGGTCAAGACCACCCTGCAGATGGTCGCCCTGCTGGTGCTGCTGGCCTTCGCCCCGGGGACCTCCGTTGCCCTGCTGGGCGTGGCGACGCTCTACGTGGCGGCCCTGCTGACCCTCTGGTCGATGTTCCTCTACCTCAAGGCGGCATGGCCGCACCTGAGCAGCTCGATGCGCTGAGGAGTGGTGAAAACTGTTTGACAGTCACCGACTTATCCGTATAATTCGCTCTCGAGTCAGGCGGGAATAGCTCAGTGGTAGAGCATCGCCTTGCCAAGGCGAGGGTCGCGAGTTCGAATCTCGTTTCCCGCTCCATTCCCCACGAATGGCACGACTCATGAGGCTGGATGGCAGAGTGGTTATGCAGCGGACTGCAACTCCGTGTACGCCGGTTCGATTCCGACTCCAGCCTCCATCATTCCCCTAGCTGCCCGCTCGGAACCGTGCCGCCCGGATGGCGAAATTGGTAGACGCAAGGGACTTAAAATCCCTCGGTGGTAACACCGTGCCGGTTCGAGCCCGGCTCCGGGCACCAGCTTTCCTGCACCCTTCCAGCAAGCGTCGGGCGCGACCCTCCAACGGGACGCCGTGACATGATCCTGCCGCGCCTGCGCGACCCTTACTTCAATTACCAGCATCGGCGCAAGCTGCATGTGCTGCGCATCGTGCTGGCCCTGTGCTTCACCTTCGGCATCATCGAGTTCTTCGCCATCCAGCACAGCGGCTGGGCGCTGGTCAGCACCATCATGGTGATGGGCAACCTGCCGCATATCGGCGGCGTGCTCGACAAGGGGCGCCAGCGTCTGCTGGGCACCCTGCTCGGTGCCGGCTGGGGCCTGCTGCTGATCCTGCTGCCGCTGCCCTGGCCGCCCCTCGTTCCCGTCGCCGCCCTCGCCGGCATCGCCGTCGCCACCTGGCTGACCTTCAGCAACCGGCACGGCTACAGCGGCCTGATGTTCGCCATCAGCCTGCTGCTGGTGATCGGCGACGGCACCCAGGAACTCGGTATCGCCCTGTGGCGCGCCTTCGACGTGCTGCTCGGCACCCTGGTGGGCATCGCCGTCACGGTGCTGGTGCTGCCGCAGAAGGCCACCGACATGATGCGCTTCATGCTGGCCGACAACCTGGACCGCATGGCCCGCCTCTACCATGCTCACACCTCGGCCACGGCGGCCCCCGACATCGATGCCCGCGAGATGCTCAAGGCCACCAGCAGCCTGCTGGTCAAGCAGCGAGGCCTGGTGGATGCCATCCATCGCGAGCGTCGGCTGAGCCGCGACGAGCTGGACGACCTGATATCGCTGCAGCGGCGCATGCTCTCCACCATCGAGCTGCTGCTCGAGACTCACTGGACCAGTCGCGACGGGCACGAACACATCGACGCCATGAGCGGACTCCGCGAGGAACAGCATACCCTGGCGCGCGGCATCGGCACCCTGGCCTTCCAGGTGCGCACCGGACAGCCGGTCGACGTGACCATCACCCCCTTCGAGCTGCAGCGCCACGCCGAACTGGCCGGCAATGCCCGGTCCACCGATGGCCGCATGCTCTTCAGCCCCAGTGGTTACCTGTGGCTCAATCGGGAACTGGCCCGCCTCACCGCCGACCTCACCCGGCGCCTGGGCGGCCTCGAACGCCTTCCCAGCCGGCGGCTGCGTCGCCGGGCCCCCCACCACGGCCTCAACGAAGCCCCCTCGGCCATCACGCGAGCCACAACGCAAGAAGGAAAGGCAGATGACAGACGGCAAGCATGAAGTGCTGGTCATCGGCGGCGGGGTCGCCGGGCTGGTTCTGGCACTTGAGGTGGCCGACCATCGCCGGGTGACGCTGCTGCGACCGGCCAGCGACGACCAGGGTGCCAGCCGCTGGGCCCAGGGCGGGATCGCCGCCGTGCTCTCCCCCCAGGACGACATCGAGGCCCATGTGGCCGACACCCTGGTGGCGGGGGATGGCCTGTGCGACGAGCGGGCGGTGCGCTTCACCGTGGAGCGGGGGCCCTCGGCCATCGAGTGGCTGCTGTCACTGGGCGTCCCCTTCACGCCGGACGCGAGTCCCGATGCCGGCTATCCCTACCACCTCACTCGCGAGGGCGGCCATGGCGCGCGGCGCATCATCCATGCCGACGACGCCACCGGCCGTGCCGTGGTCGAGACCCTCAGGCAGCATGTGGAGGCCCACCCGAACATCCGCCTGTGTGGCGAGCTTACCGCCATCGGCCTGATCGGCGACGGCGAGGGCCGCTGCCGCGGGGCACGCTGCCTGGATGCCGATGGCCGGCTGCAGGAGCTGCCGGCCGAGGACACTGTGCTCGCCACCGGCGGGGCCAGCGGCCTCTATCGCCATACCACCAGCCCCCAGCCGGCCAGTGGCGAGGGCATGATGATGGCCGCCGAACTCGGCGCCGAGCTGATGAACCTGGAGTTCCAACAGTTCCACCCCACCTGCCTCTATGACCCCGAGGGCCCCGCCTTCCTGGTCAGCGAGGCGGTACGCGGCGAGGGCGGGCTGCTGATCAACGCCGCGGGCGAGCGCTTCATGCCGGCAGTGGACCCGCGGGCCGAACTGGCGCCCCGCGACATCGTTGCCCGGGCCATCGATGCCCAGATGCAGCACACCGGCACCGATCATGTCTTCCTGGACATCCGCCACCTCGGCGAGGCCGCCATCCGCCATCACTTCCCGACCATCCATGCCCACTGCGCCAGTCGCGGGCTGGACATCGTGCACCAGCCAATCCCGGTCGTCCCGGCCGCCCACTACAGCTGCGGCGGGATCACCACCGACCTCGAGGGCGGCACCACCGTCCCGCGACTGCACGCCATCGGCGAGGTGGCCTGCACCGGCCTGCACGGGGCCAACCGCATGGCCAGCAATTCCCTGCTGGAGTGCCTGGTCTATGCCCGCAGCTGCGCACGACGGCTACGCTCCGCCGAGGCGGAGCCGGCTGCCGAGCTGGCCCCGGCCCACAGGGGCGAGCATCGCGTCTCCCGGGACGACATCGAGGAGATCCGCGAGGCAATGCGCCAGCTGATGAGTGCCCGCGTGGCCATCGTGCGCACCGACCAAGGGCTTGCCGAGGCCGCCCACGGCCTGGCGCAGCTGCATCGGCGTCTCGCCCCCCGCATGACGGACGCCATACCCACGGTGCCCCT
This sequence comes from Halomonas rhizosphaerae, assembly GCF_030012485.1. Taxonomy (NCBI): domain Bacteria; kingdom Pseudomonadati; phylum Pseudomonadota; class Gammaproteobacteria; order Oceanospirillales; family Halomonadaceae; genus Halomonas; species Halomonas rhizosphaerae. The sequence continues at coordinate 20,239 of NZ_JASCQQ010000010.1, read as the reverse complement.
GGTGAACCTCTGGCATGCGCTGCGCCTGGCGCGCCTCACCGTGGCCTGCGCCAGGGCAAGGCGCGAGTCCCGCGGCCTGCACTTCAACCCCGACTGCCCGGTCCACGGCGACGCGACCCCGCACCCCTCGCGGATTCGGCTGCAGGCCCTGGAGGCGATGTGACCCCGTGGCCCTGAGCGCTGGCCTGGGCGCTCAGGGCAGCGGCAGCAGTTCCCGGCGCAGGCGACGCAGCGACTCGGGATCGCTGCTGTCGGGCCACAGCCACAGGCGCCGCCCCTCGACCCTCAGCCCGATCAGCCAGGGACCCAGGTAGTCGCAGCGCAGGCTCACCGCGCGCCAGGCCTGGTCGGCACTGTCGCGCCAGGACCACTCCACGCCACCCGCCGCCTTCGGCGTGCCACGCAGTTCGCCACGCGGGCGCTGCCGGGCCAGCGTCACCAGCACCCCGCCCAGCACCATCGCCGCGAGCACGCCGGCCCAGGGCGGTGCCACCGCTGCCACCAGACCGGCAACCGCCGCGGCCGAGAGCCCATGGGCGGCCAGCGATAGCCTAGAGGTTGCGATAGCGATCGTTGTCGGTGGTCTCGGCATGCTCGACGATCATCTTGACGATGCGCCGCCGCGCCGGATCCTCGGGCCACTCGCGGCGCATCAGCCAGGCGAACAGGTCCTGGTCCTCCTCCTCGATCAGTGACCGGAAGGCCGCCTGGTCGGCCTCGGCCAGGTCGCCATAGCACTGCTCGAGAAAGGGAATCAGCAGCAGGTCCAGCTCCCACATGCCGCGACGCGAATGCCAGTAGAGGCGCTTGCGGAGGGTCGCTTCCGGAGACGAATCGTCGTTCAAGGTCGGCCTCGTTGGGTCGGATGAGTGTGGCGTCAGTATACCCGAGCCCCGCCCCGCCGGCAGCCTGCCGCCCCCTCACTCCCCGCCGGCTCGAGAAAAGGTCGTAGTGCGTTGTTTTCTCGAGACTTGCACAGTATGCTTTGGAAAAACAACAACGCCGGGATCGCGTCGACCCAGGCAGGACCGCACGGAGTAGAGCCGATGACCAAGTCCGAACTGATCGAACAGATCGCCATGCGACAGCCGGAGCTGTCGGTCAAGGAGGTCGAGGCGGCGGTGCGCCTGATCCTCGACGACATCACCGACACCCTGGCCGAGGGGGGACGCGTGGAGATCCGCGGCTTCGGCAGCTTCTCGCTGCACTATCGCGAGCCCCGGGTGGGTCGCAACCCCAAGACGGGGGAACCTGTCGCACTCGACGGCAAGTTCGTGCCACACTTCAAACCCGGCAAGGAGCTGCGCGAACAGGTGGATGCCAGCCGCGCGCTCGGCTACTGAGCGGCGCCCAGCGACCGCCGTCTCTCCTTCAACCGACATGGGAACAAGCACATGCGTTGGCTAAAAGGCCTGATCCTGGCCATTATCCTGCTGGCGGTGCTGCTGATCGGCATCCTCTTTGCCGTCAACAACCAGCAGGCCCTGCCCCTCAACCTGATCTGGATCGAGCTGCCTGCAGCCTCGCTCTCCGTCTGGCTGCTGGTCTCGCTGGCCGTGGGCGTGCTGCTGGGCATGCTCGCCATGAGTGGCGTCTACCTGCGCCTGCGCACCCTGCTGACCCGCGCCCAGCGGCACAACCAGCAGCAGCGCAAGGAGCTCGACCGCCTGCGCGTCCAGGAGATGAAGGAACTCCCCTAGAATGCCCGATGTCTTCCTGCTGGCCCTGCTGGTGGTGGCCGTCGCCATCGGCTGGTGGCTGGGCCGCCGGGAGCGCCAGGGCACCGGCAGGACATCACAGCCGCCGGCGCTGGCGCGGGACTACTTCGTGGGCCTCAACTACCTGCTCAATGACCAGCAGGACAGGGCCATCGAGACCTTCATCGGTGCGCTGGAGGTCAACAGCGACACCATCGAGACGCACCTGGCGCTGGGCAACCTCTTCCGGACCCGGGGCGAGGCCGACCGCGCCCTGAAGATCCACCAGAACCTGCTCGCCCGCCCGACGCTGACCGCCGAGCAGAGCGACCGGGTACAGCTCGAGCTCTCCCGCGATTTCCTCGCCCTGGGCCTGCTCGACCGCGCCGAGCGCCTTCTTCAGGGCCTGGTGCGCGACTGCCAGGATGACGAACTGCGCAATGCGGCCAGGCGGCTGCTGGTCGACCTGCTGGAACGGGAGGGCGAGTGGCAGGCCGCGCTGGATGTCGCCCTGCCCAGGCTGGTCCGACAGCACGACGACATCCGCCGCGCGGCGGCGCACTGGCTCTGCGAACTGGCCGAACAGGAGCGTCATTCGGCCAGCCCCGTGCTGGCGCGGCGCCACCTGCGCCAGGCCCTGGCCACCGACCCGCACTGCGTGCGCGCCAACCTGCTGCTGGCCGCCATGGAGCACGATACCGGCCAGTACAAGCCGGCCATCCGACTGCTCAGGCGAATTCCCGACCAGGACCCGGCCTTCACCCCCACCATCCTCGAGCCCCTGGCCCGCGCCTATCGGCTGCTGGATGACGAGGAGGGCCTGATCCGCTGCCTGCAGGAGCTCCTCGAGCAGGCGCCCTGCACCAGCGTGATCACCCGGCTGGCCGAGACGCTGCGCCACCACCACGGCAACGACCGGGACGCCCTGGCGCTGGTCACCGCGCAGCTCGACCGGGAGCCCAGCCTGGGGGCGGTGCACTACCTGCTGACCCTCTACCGGCACAACGCCAGTGGCGAGGAGCACGAGCGCCTCGCGCTGCTGCAGCACCACACCCACGCCCTGGTGCAGGCCCTGCCCCGCCACCGCTGCCGACGCTGCGGCTTCTCCGGCGAACGGCTGCACTGGCAGTGCCCCCGCTGTCGCAGCTGGGGCACCACCAAGCCCATCACCGGCATCGAGGGCGAGTAGCCAGGGTCAGTCGCCGGCCAGCTCGCCCTCGATGGTGGCCAGGGCGGCCATCGGCTCCTCTGCCTGGGTCACCGGCCGCCCCACCACCAGGTGGGTGCTGCCGGCGGCCATGGCATCGGCAGGGGTCATGACGCGACGCTGATCGCCGGCCACGGCGAAGCTCGGACGGATGCCAGGGGTCACCTTGAGGAAGTCGCTGCCGCACAGCTCACGCAGGCGCGACGCCTCCTGCGCCGAGCAGACCACCCCGTCCATGCCACTGTCACGGGCCAGCACGGCCAGCCGCTCGACCTGGTCGGCAGGTGAGGTCTCGATGCCCACTTCCGCCAGGTCGGCGGCTTCCATGCTGGTCAGCACCGTCACCGCGATCAGCCGGGTCGTCAACCGCTGGCGGTCGAGGCGCTCACGGGCCGCCTCCATCATCCGGCGGCCACCGCTGGCGTGGACATTGACCATCCACACACCCTGCTCGGCGGCGGCCTGGATCGCCCCGGCCACGGTATTGGGAATGTCGTGGAACTTGAGGTCCAGGAACACCTCAAAGCCGCGGCCGTGAAGGGCATCGAGCACTTCGGGCCCGCTGCGCGTGAAGAGCTCCTTGCCCACCTTGAGCCGGCAGCGTGAGGGATCGAGGCGATCGGCCATGCACAGGGCGGCGTCCAGGGAGGCATAGTCGAGGGCGATGATCAGGGGGGAGGCGGTGGGCACGGGCTGGCTCCTGGCGGGTTGGGTGGACCGGCCAAGTATATCAGCCATGGCCTACGGCGCATGTCCGCCAGGTCGCCGACACGCCTTCCGTAATCGCTGACATGACTCGACCGCATTCGATGACACGGGTGCGGCCGGGAGCCCACTAGCTTGAAAGGGGCAGGCCGGCGCCGCGCGGTGTCGGCCGCAACCACCCAGGAACAAGGAGAGTGATCATGATTACCGCCATCACGCGACGCCTGCCCGGCCTGCTGCTGGTCATGCTGCTCGGCCTCGCCCCCTTTGTCGCCGGCCAGGCGCTGGCCCAGGAGATGGAGCCGATCAACGTCAACAGTGCCGATGCCGAGCTGCTGACCGAGTTGCCCGGCATCGGGGAGACTCGCGCGGCCGCGATCGTCGAGGACCGGGAGGCGAACGGCCCCTACGAGAGTGCCGAGGCGCTGACGCGAGTCAACGGCATCGGCGAGGCCACCGTGGAGGGACTCGCCGATCAGGTGACCTTCTGAGCGGGGCTGCGCCTGCCAACCACGACGACGCCGGCCGCTCGGCCGGCGTCACCCCCTCGACCCTCGGCGGCCGCCTAGAGGCGCAACCCGCCGTCGCACTCGACCACGCGTCCGGTGAAGTAGTCGTTGGTCATGATGAAGGCCACGCTCTCGGCGATGTCCTCGGGTTGGCCGAGCCGTCCAAGCGGCACGCCCGCCGTCAGCTTGTCGAGCATGTCCTGACGCATCGCGGCCGTCATGTCCGTCTCGATGAACCCCGGCGCCACTGCCCCCACGCGAATGCCGTAGCGTGCCAGCTCCGTTGCCCAGGTCGTGGTCAGCGCCACCACACCGGCCTTGGCCGCGGCATAGTTGCTCTGGCCCATGTTGCCGGCCCGCGAGATGCTCGAGATGTTGACGATGACGCCACGGTGGCCCGCCTCGATCATCTGTACCGACGCCTCGCGCCCGCACAGAAAGACGCCGGTCAGGTTGACGTCGATCACCTGCTGCCACTGCTCCAGCGGCAGGGTCTTCTCCACCTTGCCATCCCTGGCCTTGACGAGCAGGCCGTCGCGCACGATGCCCGCATTGTTGACCAGGCCGTGGACCGGGCCCAGCGATGACGCGATGTCGCGGAACGCCTGCGTCACCGACGCCTCGTCAGCCACGTTGACCACGAAGCCGCGGGCCTCGATCCCGTCGGCATGCAGGGCGGAGACGGCATCGTCGAGGCTATCGCCGTCCATGTCCATCAGGGCGAGCCTCGCCCCCTGACCACCGAGCCGGCGTGCCATGGCCAGGCCAAGGCCGCGGGCACCGCCGGTGATGGCGATAACGGTACTGTCGAGTTTCATGGGCGCTTCTCCAGGGGATGGGAAATCGCGCAGTCGGCGCGGTTGCCGGGCAGCCGCCGGCGCGGGGCCAGTGCACGCTATAACCTTATTATGGTGCGCTGCACCATCACCATAGCGAATCATGGAAGGACATTCCATCACTCCAGCACGCCACGGCGATGGCTTGAATTTCCCTGCCCTGCCCCCATCACCTGCGCATCTGTCTTACGCGGAGTCATCATGCCCTTTCTCGTCATCTTCACCCTCTTCGCCCTGCTCGACTTCGTCATCCTCTTCTCGGTCGGCAGCCAGATCGGGCTGCTGAGCACCCTGCTGCTGGTCCTGGCCACCGGGTTCATCGGCCTGCACCTGATCCGCCGAGAAGGCGTGGCCACCTTCGCCCGTGCCCAGGAACGCATGGCCCAGGGGGAGATCCCCTCGGGCGAGCTGCTGACCGGGGCGGCCCTGATCTTCGGTGGTGCCCTGCTGATGGCCCCCGGCTTCCTCTCCGACGCGCTGGGCTTCATGTGCCTGATCCCGAATGCGCGGCGCCTGCTGGCCAGGCTGCTCGGCTGGGTGGGCGTGCGCATGAAGGGCCTGCACCTGCATGCCGAGACCTATCGCCCGCGCCAGGGGACCGATGCCGACTGGCAGCAGGCCGGCCCGCGCCGGGAATCCTCCGCTGAGCGGGGCACTCACGAGCAAGGCAAGCAGCCGCACGGCGACCCACAGGACGAGCCCCTCGAAGGCGAGTTCATCTCGCGTGACGATTCGCGCTGAGCGGGGCACAAAAAATTTTCATGCGGGGCCTTGAAAGCCCAATGCCGAGCCCCACTTATCCGACAGCATCAGGATTCGGCACGGGTTAACCCCCGGGCCATCGACAAGGAAGGCGAACCCCGCCTCCACCCCGCAGCATGACTGCGGGTAGATGATGAAAACCGCTCGGGTAATGCCCGAGCACAGCAAACCATCAGGAGAACGTGAGCAATGAACATCCGTCCCTTGCACGATCGCGTCGTGATCCGTCGCGTTGAAGAAGAACAGAAGACCGCTGGCGGCATCGTGCTCCCGGGAAACGCCCAGGAAAAGCCGACGCGTGGCGAAGTCCTGGCCGTCGGTAACGGCCGGATTCTCGACAACGGCGACGTCCGCCCGCTCGACGTCAAGGTCGGTGACACCGTCATCTTCAAGGATGGCTTCGGCGTCGAGAAGCAGAAGATCGACGGCGAGGAAGTGCTGATCATGAGCGAGTCCGACATCCTGGCCGTCGTCGAAGGCTAACCCCCGGACACGACCCGCAACTGCTAGATACTGACGTTCACGAACTCACAGGAAGCATACGAAAATGGCAGCAAAACAAGTCAAGTTCTCCGATGATGCCCGCAAGCGCATGGCGCGCGGCGTCGATGTCCTGGCCAACGCCGTCAAGGCCACCCTGGGGCCGAAGGGCCGCAACGTGGTACTGGAGAAGTCCTTCGGTGCACCGACCGTGACCAAGGACGGTGTCTCCGTGGCCAAGGAGATCGAACTCAAGGACAAGTTCGAGAACATGGGCGCCCAGATGGTCAAGGAAGTCGCTTCCAAGACCTCCGACGTTGCCGGTGACGGCACCACCACCGCTACGGTGCTGGCCCAGACCATCGTCACCGAGGGCATGAAGGCCGTGACCGCGGGCATGAACCCGATGGATCTCAAGCGCGGCATCGACCAGGCCGTGTCCGCCGCCGTCAAGGAGGTCCAGGAGCTGTCCGTGCCCTGCACCGACTCCAAGGCCATCGCCCAGGTCGGCACCATCTCTGCCAACGGTGACAAGCGCATCGGCGAGATCATTGCCGACGCCATGGAGAAGGTCGGCAAGGAAGGCGTGATCACCGTCGACGAGGGCCGCGGCTTCGAGGACGAGCTGGATGTCGTCGAAGGCATGCAGTTCGACCGTGGTTACCTGTCGCCCTACTTCGTCACCAACCAGGACACCATGGCGGTCGAGCTGGAAGACCCCTACATCCTGCTGGTCGACAAGAAGATCTCCAACATCCGCGAGCTGCTGCCGACGCTGGAAGCCGTGGCCAAGGCCGGCAAGCCGCTGGTGATCGTGTCCGAGGACATCGAGGGCGAGGCGCTGGCCACCCTGGTGGTCAACACCATGCGCGGCATCGTCAAGGTCGCCGCCGCCAAAGCACCGGGCTTCGGTGACCGTCGCAAGGCCATGCTGCAGGACATCGCCATCCTCACCGGCGGTACCGTGATCTCCGAGGAGGTTGGCCTGACCCTCGAACAGGCGACCCTGGACCACCTGGGCACCGCCAAGCGCGTGACCATGTCCAAGGAGAACACCACCATCATCGATGGCGCCGGCAAGGACGGTGACATCGAGGCACGTGTCGGCCAGATCCGCGCGCAGATCGAGGAGACCTCCTCCGACTACGACCGCGAGAAGCTGCAGGAGCGCGTCGCCAAGCTCGCCGGCGGCGTGGCCGTCATCCGTGTCGGTGCCGCCACCGAGATCGAGATGAAGGAGAAGAAGGCCCGCGTCGAGGACGCCCTGCACTCCACCCGCGCCGCCGTCGAGGAAGGCGTGGTGCCCGGTGGCGGTACCGCCCTGGTGCGCGTGCTGACCAAGCTCGCCGGCCTCAAGGGTGACAACGAGGACCAGAACCACGGCATCGCCCTGGCGCTGCGCGCCATGGAGACCCCGCTGCGCCAGATCGTCACCAACGCCGGCCAGGAAGCCTCCGTCATCCTCAACCAGGTGAAGGAAGGCGAAGGCAACTACGGCTACAACGCCCAGACCGGCGAGTTCGGTGACATGTTCGAGATGGGCGTGCTGGACCCGGCCAAGGTGACCCGTTCTGCCCTGCAGTCCGCTGGCTCCGTCGCCGGCCTCATGATCACCACCGAGTGCATGATCGCCGACGACCCGGAAGAGAAGGAAGCCGGTGGCGCCGACATGGGTGGCATGGGTGGCATGGGTGGCATGGGCGGCATGATGTAATCAGCGCCCCCTGCCCCAGGCCTTGCCTGAGACGAACCCCGCCGGGAAACCGGCGGGGTTTTTGCTTTGCTGATTCAGGACAGTTCCAGGCCAGCGAATCCGGCGTTGGCCACCGCCTCACAGTGCTTGCGGTACTCGCCTGCTCCGGCCGCATAGATGGTGGCAACGCGCGGTTTGCCCGGCGTATTGGCGCCGAAGAACCAGGAGTCCTTCATCGCCGCCAGTACGGAAGCGTCGGCAACGTCGTGGACGTGTCCGGTCCACTCGTCCTCCGCAGCCGGTGTCGGCACGATGCGCGTTGCCCCCTGGCGACGCATCTGCTCGATGCAGCGTGCCATCCAGTCGACGTTCTGTTCGATGCAGCGCCCCGCGTTGCAGAGTGCCGCGGCATTATGCGGGCCGTTGACGATGAACAGGTTGGGAAAGCCGCTGACGAGCAGCCCGAGGAACGTCTTCGGCCCCTCCTTCCATTTCTCGGCCAGCGATAGGCCGTCGGTGCCGCGGATATCAAGCCGACTCAACGAACCGGTACCGGCATCGAAGCCGGTGGCGTAGACGATCACGTCAAGCGGATGCTCTTCACGCGAGGTTCGAATGCCTCCCGAGGTGACCCTCTCGATGGGCGTCTCCCGCAGATCCGTCAGCGTAACGTTGCCGCGGTTGAACACTTCGTAGTAGCCGTTCTCCAACGGCACGCGCTTCGTGCCGAAAGGGTGACTGGGCAGAAGCCGTCGCGCCGACTCGGGGTCGTGAACACGCGCCTTGATCTTCCGACGCAGGAATTCACAGGCGTGCTCGTTCACTTCGAAGCTCATCATCAGATCGGCAAAGTTGCCGAACCAGAACGCGAAGCCTGCCTTCTGCCAGAGGTGTTCGAACTTGGCTTCCCGTTCTGCAGCGGAAACGGCCAGCCCGGACCGGGGATCGAAGGTGTGAATGAACCCGCCATAGGACTCGCGGCAGGTGGCCAGGATCTGAGCCCAGTCCCGGCGGATCTCGCGGCGGTCGGCATCCGTCAGCGGCCGGTTGCGCTGGGGGATACAATAGGTGGGGGTGCGCTGAAATACCGTGAGGTGTGCGACCGCCGGCGCGATGGTCTGGATCACCTGCACTCCCGAGGCGCCGGTGCCGATGATTCCCACGCGCTTGCCCTCCAAGGCCACGCCGGCCGGCCATCTCGCGGTATGAAAGCTCTCTCCCGAAAAGTCGCTCATCCCTGGGTAGTCGGGCAGCTGCGGAACCGACAAGGTGCCTGCCGCGGCGATCAGGTAGCGCGCGGCCACGCGCTGCCCGGTGCCGGTCTCGACCTGCCAGAGCGCGTCCCCCTCGTCAAACGTTGCGGCAAGCACAGGTGTGCCGAGCCGTATGTGCCGACGCAGGCCGAATCGCTCGACCACGTGGCGAAGGTAGCGGGACATTTCGGGCTGGGCCGGGAAGAGCTCCTGCCACTCCCAATCCCGGAGCAAGGCATCCGAAAACGAGAAACCGTAAGTATGGATCTCCGAATCGACCCTCGCGCCGGGATAGCGGTTCCAATGCCAGACGCCCCCCACCTCGGTGCCGCTCTCATAGACGCGGGTACGCAGCCCCATCCGGCTGAGACGTTCCAACGCACAGATGCCCGAGAGGCCTGCTCCGATGATGACGGCATCCAGGGCAGCAGTTCCCTGGGGCGGAGCGGGACCACGGACATTCTGCTTCATCCTGCCGAGTTGAGACGGTCTCGGGGCGGACTGTGATGCGAAGAGCCTGGGCGGTGCGGGATCGAGCTCGGTGCACCGCCAGACGCTTGTCGGAACAAGACCGAGGGTTCCCAGGCATTGGGTAGGGGCATGCGTGTCACGTCCCTCCACCAGGCAGAACAGCCGGCCGTAATGTCGGGACAAGAAGGTTCGGCTAACCACCACCCCGGCCTTTGCCAGGGCGTCAAGAAGCGCACTTGTCGTGGGCGCGATGTCACTCGAGTCGTCCCCATCGAGAGGCATCTCCACGAGGACACGGTCGCTCGTTCCTTCGATCGCTTCTCCTGCCACGCCCTCCATCAGCACCACCGGCCACACTGCGGCATCCGCCGAACCCTGCTGGCGCAGCACCAGGCGAATGGACTCCGCGTCCCGGGCCTGATACCAGCAAAGCATGCGCTGCCCGTCAGACGCCAGGTAACCCCGCCGCCAGCGTACGCGGTGGAGTTCCAGACAGGCATGGATCGCCAGCCGCCGCAGACCGTCACGATCGAGCGGCGCCGCGAGGGGAAGGATCGAAACGAAGTCATTCATCCGATTATGGAGGCAGGCCGATCAGTCAATATCATCTTGGTCGGTCCCGGCACAGCGAGCAAGCACGAAGGACCGAAGAGACTGAGTGGATTTACGGGTAGACTGTTCACTTCCAGGCGCGAGGCGCCGAACGTCACTCGTCCACTTTCCGTCACGCCCATGCTTTCCAATATCCGTATCGTCCTCGTCCAGACCTACCACCCCGGCAACATCGGCGCCTCGGCCCGAGCCATGAAGACCATGGGCCTGACCGACCTGGTGCTGGTCAATCCCCGGCAGTTTCCCGACCTCGAGGCCTCGCGGCTGGCCGCGGGCGCCGAGGACCTGGTCGACAACGCCCGGGTGGTCGGCTCACTGGCCGAGGCGGTAAGCGACTGCGTCCAGGCGGTCGGGGCCAGCGCGCGGCTGCGCAGCCTGCCACTGCCCCACTTCGACGAGCCGGACGCGATGGCCCGGGGACTGGTGGACGAGGCCAGCCATGATCCGGTGGCGCTGGTGTTCGGCCGCGAGCGCTTCGGCCTGACCAACGACGAGATCCGCTGCTGCAGTCATCAGGTAAGCATCCCCGCCAATCCCGACTACGGCATCCTCAACCTCTCCCAGGCGGTGCAGGTCCTGGCCCACGAGCTCTTCACCGCCTGGCGGCGCCGCCCCGACAGCGGCTACCGCTCACCGCGGCCGGCACAGGAGCGCCAGCCGACGCGCGAGCAGCTCGGCCATTTCCAGGCCCACCTCTCGCGGGTGATGCAACGCAGCGGCTTCATCAATCAGCCCCATGCCCGCACCGAGGACCAGCTCGAGGCCCTGTTCGCCCGGGCCCAGCCCTCTCGCCGCGAGCTCTCGCTGCTCCGAGGCCTACTCGCCTCCCTGGAGAGCCACCTCCCCGACGCGTGACGGGCGGAAACGACGACGGCGGCCCCAGGCGCCGCCATCGTCGATCACGCAGGGAGAGCGATCAGAGGGTCATCGCCGCCAGCCAGCCGAAGGCGATCAGCGGGATGTTGTAGTGCAGGAAGGTCGGCACCACGCTGTCCCAGATATGGTCGTGCTGGCGGTCGACGTTGAGCCCCGAGGTCGGCCCCAAGGTGGAGTCCGAGGCCGGCGAGCCGGCATCGCCCAGTGCCGCGGCGGTGCCCACCAGCGCCACGGTGGCCAGCGGCGAGAAGCCGAACTGCACCGCCAGGGGCACGAAGATCGCCGCGATGATGGGGATGGTGGAGAACGACGAGCCGATGCCCAGGGTGATGAACAGCCCCACCAGCAGCATCAGCAGCGCGGCCAGGCCACGGTTGTCGCCGATCACCTCGACGCTGGAGGCCACCAGGGTCTCGATCTGCCCGGTGGCGGTCATCACCGCGGCGAAGCCCGAGGCAGAGATCATGATGAAGCCGATCAGTGCCATCATGCGCATGCCGCTGGTGAAGAGGTCGTCGGCCTCCCGCCACTTGAAGATGCCACCCACCGAGAGCAATGCGAAGCCCACCAGGCCGCCAAGGATCATCGAGCCGGTATAGAGCTGGATGCCCAGCGCGGCGACGATGGCCACCAACGACATCACCAGCCCCAGGGCATGCGGCTCATGCACCTCGGGATGGTGGTGCGGCACGTTGCTGGTCGCCACGTCCAGCTCCTCGTAGTCGCGTGGCTTGCGATAGCTGATGAACACTGCCACCAGGAGACCCAGCGCCATGCCGGCCACCGGCACGCCCATCGCCAGGGGCACCATGCCGCGGCTGATCTCGAGGCCCAGCGCTTCACCGGCCTGGTTGATGTTGGCCAGCAGGATGTCATTGAGGAAGATCGCCCCGAACCCCACCGGCAGCAGCATATAGGGCGCGGTCAGGCCGAAGGTCAGGGCACAGGCCACGGCCCGGCGGTCGAGTCTTAGCTGGTTCATCACCTTGAGCAGTGGCGGGATGAGGATCGGGATGAAGGCGATGTGTACCGGAATCAGGTTCTGGGAAGAGATCGAGACCAGCAGCACTGCGCCGAGCAGCAGATACTTCACGGTGGCCTGTCGGCTCGCCGAGGCCTCCTGGCCGAGCAGCCGGATCAGCCGATGCGCCAGCAGGTCCGGCAGCCCGGAGCGCGAGATGGCGACCGCAAAGGCCCCGAGGGTCGCATAGGCCAGTGCCACCTTGGCGCCCCCGCCCACGCCGTCGTTGAAGGCCGCCAGGGTCGCCTCGATGGAGAGCCCACCGACCAGCCCCCCGACCAGCGCACCGACCACCAGCGCAAAGACCACCGAGACCCGTGCCAGCGACAGCCCCACCATCACCAGCACCGCAATGATTACTGCATTCATGACAGCTTTCCCGAAAAAGGAGTTGGATTGAGACGAAACGGCGCAGGATTCTACCAGAAGGCGGCCTGACCTGCCGGCGCGCCTCGACCCGGATGTCATGCAACCGTCACCCAGCCATCACGCCGCTGTCACGGGGAGCGGCGATAACATCGGGGACAGGCAAGGGACACTGCCGGAAATGTCGCCAGGGACGCGAGGGGGGCGGGAGCCCTCCCAGGGAGAACGGCATCGGGATGATGCCCAGGGAGGAGAGACATGCCGCCACGACGCCCGCGTCGTGGCGTTTTTCATGGGCAACGGCCCAGGGACTCCCAGCCGGGGACGCCCACGCGTATCCGACGGGAGAAGTCGGGGGCATCATGGGCCTGCCGGGCGCGCTCGGTGATATCCCCCAGCCGGCGCAGCTCGTGCAGGGAGTAGCCGCGCACCAGGCCGCCATGGTCATGGATGTAGCCCGGCAGCAGGCCGCTGAGCAGCAGGCGATGGTCCAGCGGCAGTCCCTCGATGATCCGCCGCATCATGGCGAACACCAGGGTGGTGCAGTTGGCGGTGATGGTGTGGTAGAAGCGCGGCTCGCCCTCCAGGTCATTGGCCGCCGCCACCAGGGCCAGCAGCAGGTCGCGACGGGCCTCGGGTGAGAGGGTGACATGGTAGAGGGTGACCCGCTCGCCGCGCACGTTGCTTCGCAGGCGCACCGCGTCGCGTTCATCGGCGGCGATGATCGCCAGCTCGTACTGCTTGAAGAAGCCGCCGAGCTCCGAGAAGCGCTCGTGGCGCTCGCGCCGCACCTCCACCGAGAAGGCCACGAAGTCGTCGTCAACCGGTCCCTTCCCGGAAAAGCCGAAGGAGACCAGCACATGAGCGATACCCGGCCGGCCCCAGCTCGAGACGAACAGGTCGACCGCACGCAGGCGGCGCAGGTCATAGACGCGCCGCTCCCAGCCCCCACGGGCATCGTTCGGGGTCAGCCAGTCGAAGTGACGCACCCGGTGCAGGGTCAGCCGGTGCCCCTCGACGTCACCCGTCGCCAGGTGGGCGACATCCTCGGCCCACGCCAGGTCCGTTGCCGGCGTCAGGCGCCGCCACCAGGCCAGCAGCGCGGTCATCTGCACCGCCATGGCGGCAAGCGGCCCCAGCCGCGCCCCCTGCCAGGCCAGCCACAGCCAGAGGCCTCCCGCGAGCAGCCAGAGCCCCACCACCAGCCAGCGCCCGGGCCGTGGTAGCGCCAGGCGATGGCCCAAGGCCAGCGCCCCCCAGAGGGTGGCGAGCAGCAGCGCCAGCCACAGGATGCCATCCAGCAGGGCCATAATCATCGTCGTCCTTGCGAGCGGGATAGCGCGAGGCTACCACGACCGGCAGGGCCGGATGTCAACCCGGGCGGCCGGCGGCTCAGACGCCGGTCAGCCAGCCGGTGAAGCCCTGCAGGTCATCGCCAAGCTCGCCACGGGTGACCCGGTGATAGAGCCGCTGCAGCCGGGCGGTCAGCGACGCCTCGGCGATGGGCCGGCCCGGCGACGGGGCCCCGGCCCGGGCACCGATGTGTCGGCCATCCAGTTCGCGCAGCGGCAGGATCTCCGCGGCGGTGCCAGTGACGAAGGCCTCGTCGGCGATATAGAGCTCGTCGCGGGTGATGCGCCGCTCGCGCACCTCGATGCCCAGCACCTCCCTGGCCAGGCGGATCACGCTGTCGCGGGTGATCCCCTGCAGGCAGGAGGTCACCTCGGGAGTATGCAGCACGCCGTCGCGCAGCAGAAAGACATTGGCCGCCGAGGCCTCGGCGACATAACCCTCCGGGTCGAGCATGATCGTCTCATCGAAGCCCGCCTTGACGGCGGTGTTGAGCGCCAGCATCGAGTTGACGTAGTGGCCGTTGGTCTTGGCCCGGCACAGGCTGATGTTGACATGGTGGCGCGCCCAGGAAGAGGTCAGCGCGCGCAGGCCGATCGACGCCGCCTCTGGCGAGATGTAGTCGCCCAGGTCCCAGGCGGCGATCATCACATGCACGGAGAGCCCCTTCGCCCTCAACCCCATGCCCTCGGCACCGAGGTAGACCGTCGGCTTGAGGTAGGCATTGGTCAGGCCGTTGCGCTCCAGGCACTGGCGCTGGGCCTGGATCAATGCCTCATCATCGAAAGATAACGGTATATCGAGGGCGTGGGCGCTATCCAGCAGCCGGCGGGTGTGCTCCGCCACCCGGAACAGGTGCGCGCCACGCGGGCCATCGTAGGCACGCACGCCCTCGAAGCAACCCATGCCGTAGTGCAGGGTATGGGTCAGCATATGGGTGCGGGCGTCGCGCCACGGCAGCCACTCGCCGTCATGCCAGATCCAGCCGTCGCGGTCAAAGAGCGGTGTCATGGGCATGCGCTCCTGTCGTGAAAGAATCGGTCATCGGAAAACCGTGGTCAGAGCCGGCCGGCCGCGGCCCAGGCCGCACGCCAGGCGTCGATCAGCTCGCGCTGGTGGGGCTGCAGGGCCTGGTAGGCCCAGGCGGCGATCTCATCATTCTGGGGGTCGGGCACGGTGATGTCGCTGTCGGCCAGGGCCTGGACGACCGCGTGGCCGCACAGCGGGACATAGCCTTCCGAATAACCGCCCTCGTGAATCATCACCAGCCGCCCCTGACAGCGTCGTTCTGCCAGCTCGCGGAGCTGGCGGGTCATGCGCGCGAAGGCCGCGCTATTGAGCAACATCTTGCCCAGCGGATCCTTGGCACAGGCGTCATAGCCGCAGGCCACCACGATCAGCTCTGGCGCGAAGGCCTCGATCGCCGGCAGGACCAGCTCGGTCATGGCGTGCTCATAGGCCCCGAGGCCGCAGCCGGGCGGCAGCGGCAGATTGAGGCAAGCGCCCTCGCCGTCCCCCTCCCCCTGCTCCTCGAAGGTGCCGGTGTCCAGCGGGAAGTTGCCCGCCTGGTGGATCGAGACCGTCAACACCTCGGGGTCGGAGTAGAACGCCGCCTGCTGGCCGTTGCCGTGGTGCACATCCCAGTCGAGGATCGCCACGCGTCCCGCCTGGCCAAGGGCACGCGCCCGCATCACGGCCACCGGGATGTTGCCCAGCAGGCAGAAGCCCCGGCCGAGGTCGGCCTCGGCGTGGTGGCCGGGGGGACGACAGAGCGCATAGGCACGCTCCAGCTCCCCGGTGGCCACGGCCTCCACCGCGGCGATCGCCAGGCCCGCCGACTGGCGCGCGGCGGCCAGGCTACCCGGCGTGAAGGGGGCGCAGTCGCCCCCGTCGCCACCGCGTCCCCGGTCGCCGGCCTCCAGCGCCTCGAGGTAGCGGGACGTGTGGAAGCGTTCGAGATCCTCGCGGCGAGCCGGCGGCGGCTTGCGCACCGCCAGCGCATCGATCAGCCCGGAGACCTCCAGCAGGTTCTTGAGCCGCCGCTTGCTCTCCGGGCTCTCCGAGGCCGGCTGCGGCTGCAGGAACTCGCCGGGGGCCGAGAAGACCCCGATGGCCCCCGGGTCGTGCCAGAAGCAGCGCTCGTGCCAGAAGAAGCCTGTGGCAGCCGTCATTCACGGCCCTCCTGCCGCTCCCAGACCTCGATGGCCGCGGCCAGGTCCTCCAGCGAGGCGCCCACCGACTTGAACAGCGTGATGGCATCGGTCGAGGAGCGCCCAGGGCGCTCGCCGCGCAGCAGCTCGGCGAGCTCGCCGCGGATGGCGTCGAAGGCGAAGCCCCCCTCGTCGATGGCCTGCAGGATATCGCCCGCCTCGCCCCGGGCCCCGGCATAGGTGTCGACGAACACCTCGCTGCGGGCCAGGCACTCGGCATCGGTCTCGCGCATGGTCGGCCGGAAGGCCCCGATCAGGTCGAGGTGGGTGCCGGGCGTGAGCCAGTCGCCGTGGATCAGCGGCTCGCTGGAGAGCGTCACGCAGCTGACGATATCCGCCTCGCGGGTCGCCGCCTCGAGGTCGGTGACCGCGGCGCTGTCGAAGCGGTCGGCATAGTCGGCGGCCAGCCGCTCGGCCTTGTCGGCGTTGCGCCCCCAGACCCTGACCCGGGTGATGGGCCGGACCGCGGCATGCGCCTCGATCACCATGGGGGCCAGCTTGCCGGTGCCCACCACCAGCAGGGTCGCGGCATCGTCCCGGGCCAGCTCCCGGGCCGCCAGGGCCGAGGCCGCCGCGGTGCGCCGCCGGGTCAGCTCGCTGCCGTCGATGCAGGCCAGGGGGCGCCCGTGGGCGCCCTCGCTGAGCAGGTAGACGCCAGCGATGGCCGGGAGCCCGTGGTCGGCGTTCTGGGGGAAGACGTTGACCATCTTCACGCCGATATAGCCGGCCCGCTCCCAGGCCGGCATCAGCAGCATGGTGGCCTCGCCATCGGGGCGATGCATGGCGTGGTGGTGACGCGGCGGCGACTCCACCCCCTCGCGAAAGGTGGTGGCCAGTCGCTCGACCAGCGCCGGCCAGGCCAGCGAGGCCGACACCTCCTCGGCGGTGATGATACGCATCTCAGGCCTCCGGCAGCGCCGCGGTGACCATGATCTCCACCTTCCACTCGGGCTTGGCGAGCTTGGCCTCGACGGCGGCTCGCACCGGCGGGCGTCCCGGCACCACCCAGCCATCCCAGGCGGCATTCATCTGGTCGAACTCGGCCATGCTGGTGACCCAGATCTGGGCGGCGACCAGGTGCTCCTTGGAGGTGCCGGCCTTGGCCAGCAGGTCATCGATGCGGGCCAGCACCTGCTCGGTCTGGCCACGCATGTCGGCGGAGGGGTCGGTCGGCACCTGGCCGGCCAGGTAGACGGTGCCGTTGTGCACGGTGATCTGGCTCATGCGGGCATTGCTGTCGTGATAGGTGACGGTCATGGCGTGGTCTCTCGTCGGGGTGTCGGGGTGTCGGGGTGGCAATCAAGCTGCGGTATAGCCGCCCAGGAAGGCGGCCAGGTTATCGCCCAGGTGCGCGGTGGGGTAGCCCCCCTCCTGTACCAGCACGGTGGGCAGGTCGATGGCGGCCAGTCGCCGCCCGATCTCGGTGAAGTCCTCGGTTTCCAGGGCCAGGCCGGCGAGCGGGTCATCCTTGTGGGCGTCGAGCCCCAGGGCCACCACCAGCGCCTGGGGGCGAAAGGCGGCCAGGCGCTCGATCAGGCGGTCCAGGGTCGCCAGGAAGGTCGCGCCGTCGCTGCCCAGGGGCAGCGGCAGGTTGACGTTGGCGCCCTGCCCGTCCCCCTCGCCGTGCTCGTCGGCTCCGCCCCAGAAGAAGGGATAGAAGTCGGCGGGGTCGGCATGCAGGGAACCGGTCCAGACATCGCCGCGATCATAGAAGATATCCTGGGTGCCGTTGCCGTGGTGGAGGTCCACGTCAAGGATCGCCACCCGCGCATGGCGCTCGCGCAGCACCGTGGCGGCCAAGGCCGAGTTGTTGAGGAAGCAGAAGCCCCCGGCGCGCTCGGGACCGGCATGGTGACCCGGCGGCCGGCACAGGGCATAGGCCGAGGGCTCACCGGTCAGCACGGCATCGGCGGCGGCTTCGGCGCTGGCGGCGCTGGCCAGGATGCCGGCGAAGCTGTCGGCGGTCATCGGACAGGCCATGTCATGCATGTGCCAGCCCACCAGCCCCACCGGATGCCGGGGATAGTGGTGCCCGCCACCGCAGGGGTGGACGTTGGGCGCCACGATCTCCGCGGCACCCGGCAGCGCCCGCCAGCGGGCATGGATGGTCTCGAGGAACTCGAGATAGCGCGGGGCATGGATCCTGGCCAGGCGGTCTCTCAGGCACGAACTGTCGACCTCGGTGGGCGGGGTCATGGAGAGGCCCATGGAGGCCAGCCCCCGGGTCAACAGCTCGGCTCGCACCGGCCCTTCCGGGGAATCCACCGGCCGGCCCCGTAGCAGGAAGGTCGGCGGCGCATGGCGTTCCTGGTCGGGATGGTAGAAGAGCTTCATGAGGGGTTCCTTAGCCCAGCAGCGAGGGGATCCAGGTGGAGAGCGACGGGAAGGTGACCAGCAGCAGGATCACCACGATAAAGGCCACATAGAACGGCAGCGAGGCAATGATCGCCCGTTCGAAGGGCACGTTGGCGATCCTCGCCGCCGTCATTAGCGTCATCCCCACCGGCGGCGTCACGTTGGAGATATTGAGCACCACGATCATCAGGATGGCGAAGTGCAGCGGGTCGACGCCGAGCTGGATCATCGCCGGCACCAGCACCGGGGCCACCACCACCAGCGCCGGCAGCACGTCCATGACCGTGCCGACCAGGATCAGCAAGGCGCAGACCAGCAGCAGCTGCAGGAAGGTCGAGTCGCTGAAGGTGGTGATCAGGCCCGCCGCGTCCCGGGCGATACCGGAGCGGGTGACGAACCAGCCGAGCACCGCCGAGGTCGCCAGCAGGAAGAACACCACCCCCGAGAAGCGCACCGTCACCACCAGCGCGTGCCAGATCTTGCGCCAGGTGAGGTTGCGGTAGAAGACGACCCCGATGGCGATGGCATAGACGGCGGCGAACCCCGAGGCCTCGGTGATGGTGGTCAGCCCCGAGAGGATGCCGCCGAGGATGATCAGCGGCACGATCATCGCCGGCAGTGCCACCAGGAAGGCCATGGCCGCCGCCTTGAGCGGCGTGGGGGGCTGCTTGGGATAGCCCCGTTTCCAGGCCAGGAAGAAGCTCACCGCGAGCAGCGCCAGGGCCATCAGCAGGCCGGGAATGATCCCCCCGGCGAAGAGGTCGATCACCGAGATGTCACGCAGCAGGGTCGCATAGACCACCATCACCACGCTGGGCGGGATGATCGGCCCGATGATCGACGAGCAGGCGGTAATCGCCGCGGCGTACTCGGCGTCATAGCCCTGCCGCTTCATCTCCGGGATCATGATCTTGCCGATCGCCACCGTGTCGGTGATCGCCGCCCCGGTCAGCCCGGCGAAGAACACCGACACCGAGACGTTGACGTGGGACAGCGCCCCGCGCACCCGACCGAACAGGGCGTTGTTGAAGGCGATCAGCTTCTGGGTCAGGCCGCCCTGGTTCATCAGCTCGGCGGTGAAGATGAAGTAGGGCACGGCGATCAGCAGGAACCCCGAGACGCCCGAGAACATGCGGTCGGCGATGATGCCGAGCATGCGCTCGCCGCCCATGGCGAAGCCGCCGGCCAGCCCCGACATGGCCATCACCACGGCCACCGGGGCCCCGATCAGCAGAAGCACGACGAAGGCGATGATCGCGGGCGTCATGAGCGCTCCTCCCCATCAGTGGCGTCAATGAGTTCCTCGATCATCGTCTCGTCATCGATGAAGTGTTCCAGCAGGTCGAAGCCCTGAACCAGGTGCAGCAGGATGATGACCCCGCTGATCGGAATCACGATGGCGGTGAACTTGCCGGAGATCTGGATCTGGTCGGAGACCATGTAGACCTGGGAGGCTCCCTGGAAGAAGATCCAGCCGTACCAGACCAGCATCAGGGCGAACAGCGCGATGACGCCAAGGCAGAGTCCCGCTGCCACGGTGAGCAGCACGCGGGGCAGGCTGCGCACCAACAGGGTCATGGCCACATGCTCGCCGTAACGCAGCGAGATGGTCATGGAGAGGAAGCCGATCCAGGGCAGGAAGAGCCGCGCCAGCGAGTAGGTCCAGCTCAGGGTGCTGCCGGTGGCCAGCTTGTAGAGGAAGGCCGTGAAGGAGATGCCCAGCATGATCAGCACGCAGGCCACACACGTCACGATCGCCGCCTGATTGACCAGGTCACTCAGGCGACGAAGGGGCTGAAGTAGGTGCATCGAGTAACCTCCCAGGCAGCGTCGACC
>NZ_JASCQQ010000008.1:0-33577 GCF_030012485.1 Halomonas rhizosphaerae | reverse complement strand
CCTGACTTTCGCCATGATTGCCCTCTCCATGGTCACAGCGCCCAGCGCCTGCTGGCCGGCGAGCACGACGAGACCGGCATCATGCAGGCGGTACCGCGCTGGCCGATGGATACGCTACGCAAGCCGTAAGCTGAAAGCTGCTGGAAGGCAGCTTGATGTGGCCCAGGTAAAAGACGCATTCTTCAAGCTTCCGGCTTCCAGGCGCGAAGCGCCGCTCTTCCAGCTTTCAAGCCCCTGGCGAAGACGAGCAGCTCAGAGCCCCGGCTCGTCACCCCTGCCAAGACGGCGGATATTGAGCACGTGGCGCGCCAGCACCAGCAGGGTGAAGACGATCACCACGCCGGCGAACTCCGGGGCCAGCCAGAGGCTGGCCAGCGGCGCCATGGCAGCACTCGCCAGGGAGGCGACGGCGGCCGTCCGCACCCGCCAGGCCAGCAGTATCCAGAGTGCGGCGCAGCAGAGCGCCACCCAGGGCGTGAGCACCAGCATCACGCCGAAGGCACTGGCCACGCCCTTGCCGCCCCGGAAGCGGTGCCAGGCCGGGTAGCTGTGGCCCAGCAACACGCCTAGCCCGACCAGCCCCAGCCCCCAGGGCGGCAGGCCGAGCCACATGGCCAGCCACAGCACCGGCATGCCCTTGGCCACGTCCACCACCAGAGTGGCCAGGGCCAGGCGACGACCGTGCAGGCGCAGGACATTGGAGAACCCCGGATTGCAGGAGCCGGCCAGCCGCGGGTCCCCCACGCCGGCCAGGCGGCACACCGTCAGGGCACCGAGCCAGGTACCGCTCAGATAGCCGGTTGCCACCAGCGGCAGGATGAGGTCGAGTGGCGCCTCCACGGGCGGCCTCCTGTGGGGTGAAACCGTGATTTTGCCAGCCATGGGCGGCGCGGGACAGGCCGGCGCGCCCCCCGGTGTCGCCCGAGGCCTGGCTGGCGTACAATCGGGCGCCTGCAGGCGGACCCTGTGCATCGCCCGGTCCGCAACCTTCACTGGCCCGGGGACCCCCGATGGATCTTGTGCTGATCGAAGCGCTCGAGGTGGACACCGTGATCGGCGTCTACGACTGGGAGCGTGCCATCACCCAGACGCTGCGGCTCGACCTGGCACTGGGCACCGATATTCGCCCCGCGGCGGCCGGTGACGACATCGGCCTGACCCTGGACTACGCCGCCATCAGCGAGCGCATCGCCGCCTTCGCCGACGAGCATGACGTCGCCCTGGTGGAGACCTTCGCCGAGCGCCTGGCCGAGACCCTGCGTGACGAATTCGCCATCCCCTGGCTGCGCCTCACCGTGCGCAAGCCCGGCGCCGTGCCTGCCGCCGCGGCGGTGGGCGTCTGTATCGAGCGCGGCCAGCGGACGGGGGGCGACTGATGGCGAAAATCACCGTCAGCATCGGCAGCAACGTCGAGCGCGAGCGCCATGTGCGGATCTGCCTGGATGCCCTGGCCGAGACTTTCGGCCCGCTTGTCATCTCGCGGGTCTTCGAGAGCGAGCCCGTGGGCTTCGAGGATGGTCGCAACTTCTACAACCTGGTGGTGGCCTTCGACAGCGCCCGTCCCGTGGGCGAACTGCAGGCCTGGTGCAAGCGACTGGAGTTCGCCAACGGCCGCCGCGATGGGGTCCCCAAGTTCAGCCCCCGGACCCTGGACATCGACCTGCTCACCGTGGGCGACCTGACCGGCCGCCACGACGACGTCGAGCTGCCCCGTGGCGAGATCCTCCACCACGCCTTCGTGCTGAAGCCGCTGGCCGAGCTGCTGCCCGAGGCCCGTCATCCGCTTACCGCCAGGACCTACCGCGCCCACTGGGATGCCTTCGAGGCCGGCCAGCAGCGTCTCTGGCCGGTGGAGTTCGTCTGGCAGGGCCGACGCATCTCCGCGCCGGACTGAGCCTCAGGACCTCGTCCCGGCGCTGGCGAGGGCGCCGTCGATGGCCTCCCAGCGCCGCCGCGCCAGCTCCTCGCCCAGTTCGCGCCCCCGGTAGCCCTCGGCCACCAGGGCCTTCGGCAGGATCTGCTGGGCCAGGCGCCATGCCAGGGCCAGGTCCGCCGCCAGCCCCGGGTCCTCCAGGCTCACCAGGCTGATCAACGGCGCCACCCGGTCGCCGCGGCGCCAGGCGTCGATGCCGTCGAGCCAGGCCATCACCCGGGCCCCGTCCAGGCCGTGCCGCGCCACCCGAGCCAGCAGGGAACGGGTACGGGCCGCCTGGCCGGCCAGCTCTTGATGGGCGCGGGGCAGGCGCAACCGCTCGGCCAGGGCGTCGCGGTCCTCGTCATCCAGGTGCTCCACCAGCCGCGCCCAGCGCCAGCGGGCCTGTGACTCGGCCTCGATGTCCTCCGGCAAGCGGTGCAGGCGCCCCAGCGCCTCGTCGAGGGCCGACGGGTCGGCCGCCAGCTCCGGCATCAATACCGCCAGGGCGCCACAGTCGTCCAGCACCTGGAAGTAGACCTCCGGCCAGGGCTCGCCCAGCGCCTTCTCGGTCTCGGCCCAGACCCGCTCGGCCACCAGATGGGCCAGCTCGCCGCTCTCCACTAGCTCACGCATCAGCCGCCGCGTCGGCTCGGCGATGACGAAGCCCAGGCCGGCGTAGCGGGCGAGGAAGCGCGCCGTGCGCAGCACCCGCAGGGGGTCCTCGACGAAGGCCGAGGAGACATGGCGCAGCCGGCGCGCCTCCAGGTCGGCCAGGCCACCGTGAGGGTCGACCAGCTCTCCCTCCGGGGTCTCGGCCATGGCGTTGATGGTCAGGTCACGGCGCGCCAGGTCCTCCTCGAGGGTCACCTCGGGACTGGCATGCACCACGAAGCCGGTGTAGCCGTGACCGGACTTGCGCTCGGTGCGCGCCAGGGCGAACTCCTCGTGGCTCTCGGGGTGCAGGAAGACCGGGAAGTCGCGCCCCACCGGCTTGAAGCCGCGCCGGCGCATCTCCTCCGGCGTGGCCCCCACCACCACCCAGTCGGTGTCCTTGACCGGCCAGCCAAGCCGGGCGTCGCGCACCGCCCCGCCGACCCGGTAGACCTCGAGCCCCTGCAGGTGCGGATCCTCAACCGCGGCCATGGTTCAGCGCTCCACGCGGTCGGGGTGGCGAAGCTGCCAGTCGGTGAAGCCGCCGTCGAGGCTGTAGACCTCGGCGAAGCCCTGGCCGGCCAGCCAGGCCGCCGCCTGCTGGCTGGAGTGACCGTGGTAGCAGACCACCACCAGGGGCGTCTCGCGTGACGCCTCCTCGATGAAAGCGCCGACCGTGTCGTTGTCCAGACGGCGGCTACCGGGGATATGGCCCTGGGCGAAGCTCTGCGGGTCGCGGATATCGACCAGCGCCAGCTCGCGTCGCTCGGCGAACCAGCCGGCCAGGGTCGGGATATCGAGATGCTGGAAGGTCGTCATGGCAGCCTCATGGTCGGAAAGGGGTAGGACTCAGCGCTGGCGGCTCGGGACACTGATGCGCCTGCCGCTCCCGAGGTCCAGGGCGGTCAAGCGGCTGCCCCAGACGCAGCCGGTGTCCAGCGCCTCGGCGCGTACCCGGCTCGCCGGCGTCTCGCCCTGCAGCGCCGCCCAGTGGCCGAACAGCAGCCAGGGGTCGTCGTCGCGAGGAAACTGGAACCAGGGGGCAAAGCCGGGCGGTGCACTGTCGAGGCCCTCCTTGGCGGCGAAGTCGAGACAGCCGGCGGCATCGATGAAGCGCATGCGGGTGAAGACGTTGATGATCATCCGCAGGCGGTCGATGCCGTCGAGGTCATCGCGCCAGCAGGCCGGGGCGTTGCCGTACATCCGCTCGAGAAAGGCCCCGGCCCGCTCGCCCGTGAGGCGCGACCCCGCCTCGCCGGCCAGCCCTGCGGCCTGCTCCACCGACCACTGCGGCAGCAGGCCGGCGTGGGTCATGACGGTATCGCCCTGCTCCCCGGCGCACCGGCGCACCAGCAACGGGCGCGACTGCAGCCAGTCGAGCAGGCGCTCGCGGTCCGGGGCGGCCAGGATGGCCGAGAGCGTGTCCTTGCGGTTCTCGCGGGCGCCTCCGCGGGCCACCGCCAGCAGGTGCAGGTCGTGGTTGCCGAGCACGGTGGTGGCGGACTCGCCCAGCGCCATCACCTCGCGCAGGCAGGCAAGCGACTCGGGGCCGCGGTTGACCAGGTCGCCGGCCAGCCAGAGATGGTCGCGACGCGGGTCGAAGTCGAGCTGTTCGAGCAGGGCGACGAATTCGTCGTGACAGCCCTGCAGATCGCCGATGGCATAGGTGGTCATCGCGGCTCCCCGGGGTCAGTGAGATAGGGTCGGATCGACGGGTCTAGTGCACCTGGTTGGGTCCGGCCAGCCGGAAGGGGGCGACGGCCACCTCGAAGGGACGCTGGCTGGCGGTGTCGACGCAGGTATAGGTGCCCTCCATCACCCCCACCGGGCCGTCGAGAATCGCCCGGCTGGTGTAGCGGAAGGTCTGGCCGGGTCCGATCATCGGTTGCTGGCCCACCACCCCCTTGCCACGCACCTCCTGCACCTTGCCGCTGCCCTGGGTGATCTTCCAGTAGCGGGCGAGCAGCTGAACGCTGTGCCGGGAGGTGTTGTGCACCGTGACGGTATAGCTGAAGACGAAGCGCTGCTCGTCGGGCGCGGACTCCTCGATGCGGAAATCCGGCGCCACGTCGACGCGGATGGCATGGTCGAGCCCTTCCGGGATGGTCAGGGTCATGAGGCGTCTCCTTCGGCCGCGGCCAGATGGTTGGCGATACGCACGAACTCCTCGACGCTGAGCGTCTGGGGGCGCCGCCCCGGATCGATCTCCAGCGCCTCGAGGGTCGCGGCGTCGATGCGCCCCTTGAGATTGTTGCGCAGGGTCTTGCGCCGCTGGCCGAAGGCCTCGCGCACCAGGGTGAAGAGCAGTCCCTCGTCACGGGCCGGATGCGGGAGGGCGCGGTGGGGGGTGAGGCGCACGATGGCCGACTCCACCCTGGGGCGCGGCACGAAGGCCTCCGGCGGCACCGTGAACAGCGCGTCGACCCGGCAGTGGTACTGGGCCATCACCGAGAGGCGCCCCCAGTCGGGGCCGCCCGGGACAGCGGCCAGGCGCTCCACCACCTCCTTCTGCAGCATGAAGTGCATGTCGGCCACGGCATCGCCGGCTTCCAGCAGGTGGACGATCAGCGGCGTGGAGATATTGTAGGGCAGGTTGCCCACCACCCGCAGCGCCGCCCCGTCGCCCCTCAGGGCCCGGAAGTCCACCTTCAGGGCGTCGCCCTCGTGGATGACGAAGCCGGGCTTGTCGAAGAACTGCACGCGCAGGCCGGGAATCAGGTCCCGGTCGAGCTCGATCACCTCGAGATGGCCACCGGCCGCCTCGAGCAGCGGTTCGGTCAGCGCCCCCTGGCCGGGGCCAATCTCCACCAGCCGGTCGCCGGGGCGGGGCCCGATGGCCCGCACGATGCGCGAGATGACGCCGGGGTCGCGCAGGAAGTTCTGGCCGAAGCGCTTGCGGGCCCGGTGAACCGGGGAGCGGGATGCCATTCAGGGGTGTCCTTCTATCACTAGGGTCTTGAGCTATTTCCGTGCACGGAGCTTTTCCGGCGACAGGCTTACGAGCAGGCGCTGTGAATACATCCCTGTACGCTACCGACGCCCTGCGGCGCTCTCGCGTCCCGCTCCGCTTGCAGGTCCGGTGCTGGCCATCCATGGCCAGCCCGTTCGGAGCAATGCTCCTCACCCCTGGCGTAGGACCTGCTCTTCAGCCTGTCCCCGGCGCTCCTCCAGATCGGCTATACCCCACGGCCGGCCATCTCGGCGGCCAGGGCCACCGCGACCCGCAGGCTGCCGAGATCGGCGCTCCCCGTGCCGGCCAGGTCGAGGGCCGTGCCGTGGTCCACCGAGGTGCGCACCAGCGGCAACCCCAGGGTGATATTGGCGGCGCGGCCGAAGCCGGCATACTTCAAGACCGGCAGCCCCTGGTCATGGTACATGGCCAGCACCGCATCGACGCCCTCGAGGTGACGCGGGGTGAACAAGGTATCGGCGGGCAGGGGCCCGTCAAGGGCCAGCCCCTCGGCCCGCAGGCCCTCCAGGGCCGGAATGATCACGTCGAGCTCCTCGCGGCCCAGGTGGCCGCCCTCCCCGGCATGGGGATTGAGCCCGCAGACGGCGATGCGCGGCGCCGTGATGCCGAACCAGCGCTGCAGGTCGGCGTGGAGGATGCGCAGCAGGCGTTCGAGCCGGGGCACGGTGATGGTGTCGGCCACCTCGCGTAGCGGCAGGTGCGTGGTGGCCAGTGCCACCCTCAGGGCCGCCTCGCCCCGCCAGCCCGCCTCGCGGGCATGCAGGGCGCTGTCGGTGGCGAGCATCATCACCACCTCCGCCACCCCGCAGGCATCGCGCAGGTACTCGGTGTGGCCGGTGAAGCCGGCATGGCCGGCATCCAGGATCACGCCCTTATGCAGCGGGGCCGTGACCATGCCGTCGGCCCGGCCGGACCGGCAGGCGTCGATCGCCACGTCCAGGGTCTCGAGGACATGGCCGGCATTGGCTGGGTCGAGACGGCCGGGGTGCGAGGGGGTTCGCAGCGCCACGGGCCACACCGGCAGCAGGCCGCGTCGCGCCACCGGCGGGGGCTCATCGGGCGCGAGCACCCGGATCTCCACCCGGCGGTCGAGCATTGCGGCACGCTCGGCCAGCAGGACCGGGTCGCCCACTGCCACCACCCGGGCGGCGGGACCCCCGTCGGCGGCCAGCATCACCGCCAGTTCCGGCCCGATGCCCGCCGGCTCGCCGCAGGTCAGGGCCAGTACCGGCGCGTCGCGCGATACCATCAACGCTCCGCGAGGCGGTTGTCGACGAAGGTGCGGCTGCGGATCTCCTGGACCCACTCCTCCATCTCGGCGTTGACCTTGCGCTGGAACAGCGCCTGGCGGGCCTGCTCGCGGCTGGCACCCTGCTGCTCCATGAAGCGGTCCACCTCCCGCTCGGAGATGTTGACGCGACTGGCCACCTGGCGTTGCTGCAGCTGGCGCATCATCAATTCGCGGCGGACCTGGTCACGGACCACGGAGAGCGAGAGGCCATCGGCCTCGAGGGCATCGGCGAACTGGTCCAGCGTCATGCCATTGTTCTCGGCGATGGTCCGCACCTGGCCGTTGAGCTCGGTGTCGTCGACGCTAAGGTTGGCGTCACGGGCCATCTGCAGCTGGATCTCCTCGACGATCATGCGATCCAGGACCTGCTCGCGCAGGACCCCCTCGGGCGGCACCTCCTGCTGCTGGCCGGCGATCTGGCTGCGCGTCTGGGCGACGCGCTCCTCGAGTTCGCTCTGCATGATGGCGCCATCGTTGACCACCGCCACGATGCGATCCAGCGTCTGGCGACCCTGAGGCGGGGAATCCGGGGAACCGGCTTCCTGCGCCTGCCCTGCCAGGGGCAGGGAGGCAAGGCACAGGGCCAGCGCCAGGGTGGCGATACGTCGACTGCGCATGTCTCTCTTTCCTCTCGTCATTGTCAAATGTCTCAAGGCCGGCCGAGGGCGGTGGCCCGATAGCCCGGGATCGCCTCCTCGAAGTAGCTGTCGGCCTCGCCGCCGACGCCGCCCAGCCCCTTGAACACGAAGCGCAGGAAGACCCCCCGGTCGGTGAGGTCATCCTCGATGGTGTTCGCGGTGTCGTTGTCGTCGATCCACTCGCGCCAGACCAGCTGCAGACCATAGCAGCAGTCGTTCCACTGGACACCCGCCAGCTGCTCCAGGGCACGGTCGTTGGTGTTGTCGTAGAGCAACCGGCCGATCAGGTCCACGCGGCGGCTGGCCTTCCAGGCGAACGAGAGGTCGTACTCCTCGCGGTTGTAGTTGACCACGTCCTCGTCCTCCTGGGACGGGTCGAAGCCTTCGAGTTGCCAGCGATAGCCGAAGTTCACCACGTGGCCGGCATCGGCGCGATACTGCAGGGCCAGCGAGGTGCTCTCGGTCTGCTCGAGGTGGTCGTCATAGAGCCACTGCCAGCGCGAGCGCCAATGGTCGGTGAGCTGCCAGTCGACCCGGGTGACCAGCGGCGAGCGGTCTCGCGTCGCCCGATAGTAGCGCTGGAAGTTCGACTCCGGCGGCAGGGTATCCGGATCCCCCGCCATGTCGATGGTGCGATCCTCAAGGTAGTAGGCCTGCCCCATCCCCACCGAGAGCCGCTCGCGCCCGGTAGCATCGGCCAGCAACCTCGACTCGAGCCCCAGGGAGACGCGATTGAGGTCGCCTACCCGGTCGCTCCCGGTGAAGCGGTAGGGCGACCAGAGCTGGTTCCAGGAGAAGGCCTGTTCGGCGGTGTCGAAGTTCGGGAACTCGGTCTGGTCGCGCGCCGGCACATAGGCGTAGTTGATGCGCGGCTCCAGGGTCTGGCGATAGCCGCGCCCGCCCAGGTCCAGTTCCCGCTCGAACACCAGGCCCCCATCGAGGGTGCCGACCGGCACGCTACGGGTGAGGCCCTCGTCGCGCTCGGTCTCGCGCTCGCCGTAGTCCAGCTGGTAGGCGGTGGCCAGCCACTCGACACGCGGTTCCAGGTGGCCCCAGCTCTCGTCGAAGCGCCAGCCGGTGGCCGGCGAGAGGTGCAGCCGGGTCCCGTTGGCCGCCTCGGCGATGGGGATCCTCAGGCGCCGGTCCCCGACTTCATAGATGCCCTGCTCATCGGCATTCACGTCACGCCAGAAGTACGTCAGGTTGGAGCGCCACTGCTGGTAGAAGCCGCCGTCCTGGGACCAGCGGGCGTTGGCGGTCAGGCTGGGCAGCCGGTAGAAGGGCTTGTCGCGCTGGAGCAGCGGGTCGTCGAGCTTCTGGTAGCCCTGGGCCCTGGCCTGCAGTTGCCAGACGTCGCCACGGTGGTCGAGCTGGGCGAGCCGCGGCATGCTGCCGGTATCGCCATCGCCAAAGCCACGCCCGAAGTCGTCGAAGTAGCGCCCGTCGCTGGCCGCCCCATAGCGCAGCCGGTAGCGGGTGCGGGCATCGAAGCGGCCCGCATGGCGATAGTCGAGGTACCAGCGGGCATCGCCGTTCTCCAGCGTGGAAGCATCGGAGGCATCGTCTCCCGCGGCGCGGTCATCGGCGATGTAGGCGCCCTCGACCTGCCCCGCATCCTGCTCGAACAGGTAGCGGTACTCGCCGCCCAGCAGCAGGCCGCGGTCGCTGATCCAGCGCGGCGTGATCGTGGCGTCATGGTTCGGGGCAATGTTCCAGTAGAAGGGCTGGGCATAGTCCAGCGAGTCGGTGGAGAGCCCGACCATCGGCCACAGGAAGCCGGTCTGGCGACGCTCGTCGAGGGGGAAGCGCACCCAGGGCCAGTAGAAGACCGGCACCTTGCCCATCTCCAGTCGGGCATGGGTCGCGGTGCCGACGCCGCGCTCGCGGTCGAGCAGAATATCATTGCCCACCAGGCGCCAGAGGTCGCTGCCCGGCTCGCAGGTGGTGAAGCTTGCCTCGGTGAGGCGATAGCGGCCATCCTCGAGGCGCGCCAGGCGTACCGCATCGCCCCGCAGGCGCTGCTCATGGGCCACGTAGTGGGCCGTGTCGATACTGGCGGCATCGCTGTTCAGCGACAGTTCGGCCGCGTCACCGCGCACCAGCAGGCCGCTGTCGCGCAGCGCCAGGGGCCCCTCGGCATAGGCGGTCTCGCGACTGCCGGGCACGCGCACCCGTGGCGCCTCGAGCTGGGCATTGCCGCGGCGCAGCAGCACCTCGCCACCGAGGCGCGTCTCGCCATCCTCCCCGTAGTCGGCGCTGTCGGACTCGCTGGCGACCTTCTCGCCGGGCGGCGGCGGCAGCCGGTAGTCCGGCATCACGTAGCGGCCGCGACACAGCGCGTCGGCGGGGCGCGCCTCGCCCCAGGGCTGCCAGTCCAGCTGGTCGGCCGGCAGCGGCTCGGGCGGCGCCGCCCCGAGGGGGCCGCTCGCCAGGCCGGTACAGGCCAGGCCTGCCAGGGCCGTCCATGTCCACGAGAGTCGCTTGCCCATGCTCCACGATGTCCTTGGCGGGGTGAATCGGTATTATACAGGCCGCATCCGGCCTGTCCTGCCGGCATGGGCCCCTGCCATCGCCGACGAAGTCGGGAACTCAGCATGCGGGGCCTCCAGGGGGCCGTCAACCGCACCCGCCTCTCACACAAGGAGCCAGACGACGATGCCAGAGGCCACCGACACCACGCGACCGGAACGGCTGCGCCAGTGGGCTGCCCGCCGGCACGCGCTGCCGGCGTCCGCCATCGCGGTGCGACTCGCTGCCGGCGACGCCAGCTTCCGGCGCTACTTCCGCCTGCAGCTGCCCGACGGCACCACCCGCATGCTGATGGATGCCCCGCCCGACCGGGAGGACAGCCGTCCCTTCGTGGCCATTGCCGAGCGGTGGCGCTCGGCCGGCCTGCCCGTGCCCGCCGTGCATGGCGTGGACCTGGCACAGGGCTTCATCGAGCTCGACGACCTGGGCGACACCCCGCTGCAGGCGTGCTTCCAGGGCGATGATGCCCCCGCCACTCTGGCCTGGCACGAACGCGCCCTCGAGCTGATCCACGCGCTGCAGAATCGCGCCCCCGTCGAGGGGCTGCCCGCCTATGACGCCGCCCTGCTCGGCCGCGAGCTCGACCTCTTTCCCGACTGGTGCCTCGGGGAGTGGCTGGACATGGCCGCCCCGCCGGGCTGGGCGGCACTGCGCGAGGCCCTGATCGCCGAGGCCATTGCCCAGCCGGTGGTTGCGGTGCATCGCGACTTCGACGCCATGAACCTGATGGTGCAGGACGAGGCCCTGCACCTGATCGACTTCCAGGATGCCGTGGCCGGACCGCTCAGCTACGACCTGATCTCGCTGCTGCGCGGTCGTTACTGCCGATTCCCCCCGGCCCGATTCGCCGCCTGGGTGGAGGCCTTCAGGGTGCGCGCCGTCGCCGACGGCAGGCTCCCCGGCGATGTCGACGCCGCGACCTTCCATCGCCAGGCACAGGCCATGGCCGCCCAGCGCGCGCTCAAGGTGCTGGGCATCTTCTGCCGGCTGACCCTCCGCGACGCCCGCGAGGGTTACCTCGAACGGCTGCCGCACTTCCTCGGCCACCTGGAGGACAGCCTCGCCGACCTGCCCGGTCACGCGGGCCTGAAGACCTGGCTCGTCGACACCTTCCGCCCGGCACTGGCGGCGCGCCTGGAGGCCGGCGCATGAGGGCGATGATCCTGGCCGCAGGGCTCGGCACCCGCATGCGCCCGCTGACCGACCACTGCCCCAAGCCGCTGCTCGAGGTGGGCGGCAAGCCGCTGATCGTCCACCACCTCGAACGCCTGCGGGCGAGCGGCATCAGCGAGGTGGTCATCAACGTCAGCTACCGCGCCGAGCAGATCGTCGCGGCGCTGGGTGACGGCGCCGCCTTCGGGATGCGCATCGCCTGGAGCCGGGAGGCGAGACCGCTGGAGACCGGTGGCGGCATCCGCCAGGCGCTGTCCCTGCTCGGCCAGTCCCCCTTCCTGCTGGTCAACGGCGACGTCTGGTGCGACCTGGAGCCGGCGGCACTGCCCGCGCTGGGCGACGACCTGGCCCGGCTGGTGCTGGTGGACAACCCCGACCACCATCCGCAGGGCGACTTCCACCTGGACGCCGGTGGCCGGGTGCACGCCGAGGGCGAGCCACGGCTGACCTTCGCCGGCATCAGCCTGCTCGACCCCGCGCTGGTGGCCCACGAGGCGCCCGGTGCCTTCGCCCTGGCGCCGCTGCTCAGGCGCGCCATGGCCGAGGGGCGCATCGGCGGCCATCACCACCGCGGCGCCTGGATCGATGTGGGCACGCCCGAGCGGCTGGCGGCACTAGAACAGTGGCTGCAGGCAAGGCACAAGCAGTGAACCGAAGCGAGAGGCGTCGGGGCCAGGCCGAAGAGGGGGTCCTATGCCATGGGTGAGGAGCACTGCTCCGAACGGGCTGGCCACGGATGGCCAGCACCGGTCCTGCAAGCGGAGCGGGACGCGAGAGCGCAGCAGGGCATCGGTAGCGCCCAGGGAGGGGTTCACAGCGCCCCCTCGCAGGCCTGTCGCCGATAAAGCCTCAAGCGATATTCGAGTAATGCACCGAGGCTGAGCACAGGAGCCGCAGCTGCTATGCTGCCTGACCTGCGAATTCAACCGAAGGAAGCCGATCCCATGAAAGCCAGCGTGAAATGGACCGATGGACGCCAATTCGTCGCCGAGAGCGGCAGCGGCCACAGCGTGGTCATCGACGGCCCGCCCGACCACGGCGGCCGCAATACCGGCCCGCGGCCCATGGAGATGCTGCTGATGGGCATGGGCGCCTGCACCTCCTTCGACATCCTCAATATCCTGGACAAGGCCCGCGCCGACGTCACCGACTGCGTGGCCAACCTCGAGGCCGAGCGCGCCGACGAGGTCCCCAGCGTCTTCACCAGGATCCACGTGCACTTCACCGTCAGCGGCAAGGGACTGAAGGAAAAGCAGGTGGCCCGTGCCGTGGAGCTCTCCGCCGAGAAGTACTGCAGCGCCTCCATCATGCTGGTCAAGGGCGGGGTCGAGATGACCCACTCCTTCACCATCGTCGAGGAGTAGCGCCGGAAGACGACGTCAACCGCAAGCGGCGCTGGGGACAGGCCGTAGAGGGGGTCCTATGCCAGGGACGGCATCGGTAGCGCCCAGGGATGGGTTCACAGCGCCCCCTCGTAGGCCTGTCCCCAGATCAGCCGCGGATTTCACAGGGTCGCTCAGAGACGATAGACGCTGGTGGTCATTACCTTCGACATCAGCTTCATGCCCAGCTTGACCGGCGCGGGGAAGCGGGCGCCACCGGCCTCCAGGGCCAGCTGGGCATGGTGGGCCTCGTCGATGGCCATCTGGCGCAGCACCGCCCGTGAGCGCTGGTCACCCGGCGGCAGCTTGACCAGGTGCGCCTCCAGGTGGTGGCCCACCTGCTCCTCGGTGGCGGCCACGAACCCCAGGCTGATCCGGTCGCCCACCGCGCCGGCCGTGGCACCGAGACTGAAGGAAGCCGCGTAGAACAGCGGGTTAAGCAGGCTGGGCCGGTCATGCAGTTCCTGCAGACGGGTATCGCACCAGGCCAGGTGGTCGATCTCCTCCTGGGCGGCCTGCTCCATCTGGTCGCGCACCTCCGGCAGCTTGGCGGTGCATCCCTGGCCCTGATAGAGGGCCTGGGCACACACCTCGCCGGTGTGGTTGATGCGCATCAGCCCGGCGGCGTGCCGGCGCTCCGCGTCGCTCAGCGGCTCGTCATGGATCTCCGGGGTCGCCGGCGACGGACGCGAGGGCGCGGCCGCATGGGGCACCAGGGTCCTCAGCACGGTATCGAACTGGTGGATGAGGTTGTCGGTGCGGGAAAGGGAACGGGTCATGGCGGGTCTCTCGAGAATGCACCTGATGCGTCGTACGCCTGTCGCGCGCGGCGCGAGCCGCAGAGCGCCAGCTAGCCAGCCGGCCAAGTGAAGCGACGACCGCCCATCAGGTGCATGTGAATATGATAGACGGTCTGACCACCCTGGTCATTGCAGTTCATTACCACCCGGTAGCCCTCCTCGGCAAAGCCCTTCTCCGCCGCCAGCTTGGCGGCGGTGTACTGCAGTCGGCCGACCAGCGCCAGGTCGTCCTCCTCGATGTCGTTGAGGGTGGCGATATGCTGCTTGGGCACGATCAGCATGTGGGTGGGTGCCTGGGGATTGATGTCGTTGAAGGCCAGCACCGCATCGTCCTCATAGACGATGTCGGCGGGAATCTCGCGATCGATGATCTTGCAGAACAGGCAATCCATGGGGGTCGTTCCTCCGGTCGGGTCTCGGGTCAACGGAAGCGCCGCTGGGCGAGCAGGTGGCGGACCAGCGGTCCCAGGATCAGCTCCATGGCCAGCGACAGCCGTGACCCCGGCACCACCAGGGTGTGCGGGCGGCTCATGAAGGCATCCTGGATCATCGCCAGCAGGTAAGGGAAGTCCACCGTGGCCGGGTCGCGAAAGCGGATCACCACGAAGGACTCGGCATCGGTGGGGATGTCCTGCACCTCGAAGGGGTTGGAGGTATCCACCGTGGGCACCCGCTGGAAATTGATATGGGTACGCGAGAACTGCGGCTGGATGTAGCGCACGTAGTCGTCCATGCGCCCCAGGATGGTATCGATCACCGCCTCCTGGGAGTAGCCACGGTGACGCATGTCGCGATCGATCTTCTGGATCCACTCCAGGTTCATGGTGGGCGCCACCCCTACCAGCAGGTCAACGTGGCGGGCGATGTCGAGCTCGGCAGTGACCAGCCCCCCGTGCAGGCCCTCGTAGAACAGCAGGTCGGTGCCGCAGGGCAGCGACTGCCATTCGGTGAAGGTGCCCACCTGGTAGCCGGCCTCGATCATCTGCTTGTCTTCGGCATGGATATAGTGGCGGTAGGTGCCATTGCCATGCTCACCGTACTCCTGGAACAGCGCCTCGAGCCGGTCGAGCAGATTGGCCTCCACGGCGAAGTGGGAAAGCTCGTCCTTGCGCTCGGGCTCGTCGAGGAGGAGCCGCGCCAGTTCCTGGCGGGTGTAGCGGTGGAAGGCATCGCCATCGACGAAGGCGGCATGCACCGCCTCCCGGGCGAACATCCGCTCGAAGGTACGCTTCACCGTGGTGGTGCCGGCACCGGAGGAGCCGGTCAGGGCGATGATCGGATACTCCCGGGACATCAGTTCGCTCCTGCCAGGGCATACCGCACGTCGGCCGGGATCGCCACCGGTCGGCCGCTTTGCGGATCGACCAGCATCAGGTTGATCCGCGCCGTGGCCACCGTCACGCCATCGGCCTCGCGCAGGATGCGATGGTAGACGCCGATCGCCTTGCGTCCCGGCTCGGGGATGGCCGTCTCGACCACCAGGGCATCGGGCCAGCGCGTCTCGGCCTGGTACTGCACGGCGAGATCCGCCGCCACGCAGGGATAGCCGCCGAGGTCCCACTCGCGAAGGTCCCGCGAGGCGAGGGCCGCCACGCGGGCCTCGTGCAGCAGTGACACCAGGGCATCGTGGCCCAGGTGGCGACCGTAGTTCATGTCGGTGATGCGCACCGTCAGCGGGTGACGGTGCACCACGTCATCCGTGGGAAAGCTCAGTCTGACACGCTCCATCCTCGCTCCTGATCTTGTTGTGTCGGCACCGCACGCCATCAAGCGTCATCGCGCTCCCGGGCGATGGCCCGGTGGGCGATGTCGCGGCGGTAGAGCACGTCGGGCCAGGCGATCTCGGCCACCCCCCGGTAGGCCAGGTCGCGGGCCGCCCCAACGCCGTCCCCCAGGGCAGTGACGCAGAGCACCCGCCCCCCGGCGGTGACCACCCGGCACTGTGAATCCTCGGCGGTGCCGGCATGGAAGACCTTGCAGCCGGTGGCCTCGGCGGCCTCGAGCCCCTCGATGGCATCTCCCTTGCGGTAGCTGCCCGGGTAGCCCCCGGCGGCCAGCACCACGCCCACCGCGGCACGCGGGTCCCAGTCGCAGGCATGGCCGGCCAGCTCGCCGCGGGCCCCGGCCAGGCACAGCTCGGCGAGGTCGGCGCGCAGGCGCAGCATGATCGGCTGGGTCTCGGGGTCGCCGAAGCGGCAGTTGAACTCGATCACCTTGGGGTTGCCGACGGCGTCGATCATCAGGCCGGCATAGAGGAAACCGGTGTAGGCATGCCCCTCCTCGGCCATGCCGCGCACCGTGGGCCGGATGACCCGTGCCATGATGCGCTCGAAGACCTCGTCGGTGACCACCGGCGCCGGGGAGTAGGCGCCCATGCCGCCGGTGTTGGGGCCGCTGTCGCCGTCACCGACCCGTTTGTGGTCCTGGCTGGTGGCCATGGGCAGGATCGTCTCGCCGTCGACCATGACGATGAAGCTCGCCTCCTCACCCTGGAGGAACTCCTCGATCACCACCCGGGCCCCGGCATCGCCGAAGGCGTTGGCCTCGAGCATGTCGCGGATTGCGGCTTCCGCCTCGTCACGGGTCATGGCCACGATGACGCCCTTGCCGGCGGCCAGGCCGTCGGCCTTGATGACGATGGGCGCGCCCTTCTCTTCCAGATACTCGAGGGCCGGCGCTACCGCGGTGAAGGTGCGGTAGTCGGCGGTGGGAATGGCATGCCGGGCCAGGAAATCCTTGGAGAAGGCCTTGGAGCCCTCGAGCTGGGCCGCACCGGCCGTCGGCCCGAAGATCGCCAGGCCCGCCTCGCGAAAGCGGTCGACCACGCCCTCGACCAGGGGCGCCTCTGGACCGACGATGGTCAGCGCCACCTCCTGCTTCCGGGCGAAGGCCACCAGGCCCGCCAGGTCCGAGACGCCGATATCGACATTCTCGAGGCCCGGCTCCCGGGCCGTGCCGGCATTGCCGGGCGCGACGAAGACGGTCTCTACCCGGGGGGACTGGGCGACCTTCCAGGCCAGGGCGTGTTCGCGGCCACCGCCGCCGATGATCAGGACCTTCATCCGCTGTGCTACCTCACAACCGTGCAAGAAACGTCGCGGCATTATGTCAGAAACTCGCCCGGGGCGCCGCTCACGGCTTGCCGCCGCCCTTGTCGTCCTCGTCGGGGGGGCCGGCCTGGTTGATGGTCTTCTGCCAGAACTTCATGTTCTCCTCGGCCAACTCGCGCATCAGCTCCATGGGCGAGTGCCGCATGGCCTGCTGCCACTGGTCCTGCATGCGCTTCTGCTGCTCGAGCATCAGCTTGGTGCCCTGCTCCAGATACCGGGACAGGGGCAGTGGCTGGGCCATGTCATAGACGCGGATAAACTGGGCGAGCAGGTCGTTGGAGAACACCTGCGCATCACCGTCGGCCTGCTCCTGCTCGATGATGATCGACAGCAGGATGGTGCGGGTCAGGTCCTCGCCGCTCTTGGCATCCTCCACGCGGAAGGGCACCTCGTCGAGGATCAGGCCGCGCAGGTCCTCGAGGGTCACATAGCGGCTCTGTTCGGTATCATAGAGCCTGCGGTTGGCATACTTGCGAATCACGCGCACGGCGCTGCTCCTTGTTATACGAAGGGGCGGCTGCCCCTTTACGGCTATTGTGCACCGCGACACCCACCATGCAAGGCATAGCCGCCAACGCGAGGCCCCATGAACCTGATCCTGCTCTCTGCCGATGACATCGAGAACGACCGCCTGGCCCGGGTCCGCGACCCGCGGCGCCTGGCCCACCTGCGCGAGGTGCACCGGGCGAGTCCCGGCGACATCCTGACGCTGGGCATCGAAGGGGGGCACCTGGGGCGCGGGGAACTGCTGGCCCTGGACGATGGCGAGGCCCTGTTCGACGTCGCCGCCCTGGACCAGGCACCGCCGCCGGCGCTGCCGGTGCATCTGGTGCTCGCCCTGCCCCGCCCACGGATGCTGGCCCGCACCCTGGAGCACGTCACCGCCCTCGGCGTAAAGCACATTACCCTGCTCAACACCCGCCGCGTGGAGAAGAGCTACTGGCAGTCGCCGGAACTCGGCGAGGAGAAGATCCACCGCCACCTGGTGCTCGGGCTGGAGCAGGCCCGCGATACCCGGCTGCCGGAGGTGGTCCTGGCCAAGGGCTTTCGCCCCTTCGTCGAGGAACGGTTGCCGGGCCTGCTGGAGGACCGTCGGGGCCTGGTAGCCCACCCCGGCCTGCCCGGAGACTGCCCCCGCGCCCTCGACGAGCCCGTGCTGCTGCTGGTGGGCCCGGAGGGGGGCTTCATCCCCTGGGAGGTGCAAAAGCTGCTCTCGGCGGGCTGCGAGGGCATCCACCTGGGCCCGCGCATCCTGCGGGTGGAGACCGCGGTGACGGCCCTTCTCGCCCGGCTCTTCTGAGCTCGCGGGCTACTCCTCCTCGTCCGGGTCGTGGGCGACGAACGGGGCATCGTCGTCGCAGTCGGGCTCGTTGAGGAAGGTCTCGCGCACGTCGAGCAGCCCCAGGTGGCCGATGGAACGGCGCCCGAGCAGCAGCGGGTAGTTCATCTCCTCGCGGTCGCGCAGCCCGAACTGCTCCTCGTAGACGGTATCGCCCAGGCAGACCTTCATCAGCACCACCGGCCGCTCGTCACGGCCGCCGGCCCCGCGCACCCGAAGGTCCCGATAGAGCGGCAGCTCCATGCGCTCGGTGAAGGTCTCGCCGCTGGCCTCGTCCTCGAGCCTGAGGCGAAAGCGGACCCACTCCTCGCCCTCCTTGTCGAAGGCCTCGATGTCGCGGGCGTCCAGTGACGAGGTCAGGGCACCGCTGTCGAGCTTGGCCTTCACCTCCACGCCCCAGGGCTCCAGGGTGGCCTTCTCCACCCAGCCGAAGACCTTGTCCTCGTCCTCGGCGATGGCCGGCGACGCGGCACTCAGCAGCAGGGCAGCCAGCAGGGGCAGGCGATAACGTGTCAGCGTCAGGGTCATGGTCTCCTCCGGGTCCGGGGCTCAGCGCTTCAGGCGCTCGAGCAGGTTGAGGGTGGCGAAGCCATCCGGCGTGGTGCCGATGGCGGCCTGGAACTCGCGCAGGCCACGGCGGGTGTTGGGGCCCATGATGCCGTCCGGCGTGCCCACCTCGAAGCCACGCTGATTGAGCAGGCGCTGCATCTCGCGCACCTGGCTCCGGCTCAACGGCTGCTCCTCACGGGGCCACCCCTGCACCACGCCCTCGCGGCCGGCCACCTCATCGGCCAGGGTGCCTACCGCCAGGGCGTAGCTGGTGGCGTTGTTGTAGCGCAGGATGGCACGGAAGTTGGGGCCCACCAGGAAGGCCGGGCCCTCCGCGCCACCAGGCACGATCACCGAGGCCGCCGCGAAGTCGGGCAGCGGCTCTCCGTCCAGGGTGCGCACGCCACGTCCGGCCCAGTCGCGGCTGGGGCGACGGGTGGACATCTCGGTCTCGGCGTAGTCGAAGTCGTCGGGGAGGCGGACCTCCACGCCCCAGGGTTGCCCTGCCTGCCAGCCGGCGCTGTCGAGGTAGTTGGCGGTGGAGGCCATCACGTCCGGGATGCTGCCCCAGATGTCTCGCCGCCCGTCGCCGTCGCCATCCACGGCATAGGCCTCGAAGCTCGAGGGAATGAACTGGGTGTGTCCCATGGCACCGGCCCAGGAGCCCTGCATGCGCTCGGGCGAGATATCCCCGGCCTCCAGGATGCGCAGCGCCGCGAGCAGCTCGCCGCGGGCGAAGTCGCGGCGGCGGCCGTCATACGCCAGGGTAGCCAGGGCCTCCAGGGTCGAGAAGTCGCCGAAGTTGCCGCCGAAGTTGCTCTCGATGCCCCAGATGGCGACGATCACCTCGGCGGGCACCCCGTAGCGCCGCTCCATCTCCCGGGCCGTGGCGCGGTGCGCGTCCAGGCGCTCCCGACCGGTGGTCACCCGGGTCGCCGAGACGGCGCTGTCCAGGTACTGCCAGATCGGCCGCACGAACTCGGGCTGGGAGCGGTCGAGCTCGATCACCCGCGGACGATAGCGCAGGTCGTCCAGGGCTCGCGCCAGGGTCGCCTCGCCGATGCCCTCTGCCCGCGCCTCGCGCCGGAAGTCGGCCAGCCAGCTGGCGAAGTCTGCCGCGGCCGCCGGCTCGCCGGCCACGGCATCGGTCGTCTCGCCGGACTCCGGCTCGCGGGCCACGCTGGCCTCGCTGGGAGGCGCGGCCTGGCAGCCGGCCAGCAGGGCCAGCAGCAGGGGGGTGGTCAGCATCCGTCTCATCGTCGCTCCTGCAGGACGTTTCCATGATGCGCCCGATCATCGCCCAGAACCGGCCTCCAGGCCAGCCCGTTCAACTCCCCCAGAGCCGCCAGATCAGCAGCGCGTGGCAGGCCAGCACGACCAGGGTCAGGGGCATGCGCAGGGACTGGTACCAGCCGGGCAGCCTCGCCCCACCCTCCCGGGAGAGTTCATGCAAGCGCACCACCACGAAGCCGATGGCCAGCACCCAGGCACCGGTGAGCGGGTGGAGCAGCAGCGCCGGCCAGGCGACCAGGCTCGGCACCATGGCGAGCAGCATGCGCCACCGGAAGGCGGCCTCGCCCGGGCGCTCCCGGCACATGGCCACGCCCCACTGCACCCCGCCGAGGAAGGAGAGGATCACCGCGCCATAGCCCAGGAAGGCCCGGACGGCGACGACCTGCCAGGCGACTGGCGCCAGCCATGCCGCCGCGACGCTCGCCAGGAAGGGCAGCAGGCCGGCCAGGCCGAGCCACAGCGGCAGTGCAGGGATCGAGGCGCGCATCACGGCTCCTCCGGGTGAGCAGCGACGACAGGCGCCTGCCAGAGGGCCGCATAGGTGCCGTCGGGGTCGTAGCGCCCGGCCTGGTCGTGGACGTCCAGGGCACGCGGCCGCGCATCGCGCCCCACCCCGGCCAGATAGCGCCAGTTGCCCCAGTTGCTGGCCACGTCGTGGTCGACCAGGCAATGCTCGAACCAGGCCGCGCCCAGGCGCCAGTCCCCGCCGAGGTCGCGCACCAGGAAGCTCGCCGCGTTCTGACGAGCCCGGTTGGAGAGCCAGCCGGTGGCGGCCAGCTCGCGCATGGCGGCATCGACGAGGGGCACCCCGGTCCTGCCCTGCCGCCAGGCAGCGAAGCTCGCCCCCGCGTCGGGCAGCGGCCGCGCGCCGAACAGGCTGCGCCCTTCCTGATGCGCCGCCCAGTGGAAGTAGTCGCGCCACAGCAGCTCGAAGACCAGCCAGTAGGTCGAGTCGTTGCCGCCATGCCGGTTCTCCCAGGCGCGTACCGCATCGTGCACCTGCCGAGCCGAGAGGCAGCCATGTGCCAGCCAGGGCGAGAGCCGGGTGGAGAAGTCGGCACCGACAAGGCCGTTGCGGGTCTGCTTGTAGCGCGCCACGGCCGCGGTGTCCCACAGGTAATGGTCGAGCCTGGCCCGCCCGGCCACCTCGCCTCCCGCGAAGCGGAACCGGCCCCTCGGGTCGGGCTGCCAGCCGGCGGCCTCGGGGCTCACCTCGTGCAGGGGCGGCAGCCCCCGGGCGGCCTCCCGCGGCCAGGGCGGCAGGGTCACCGGGGCCGGGCCGCTCTCCGGGACCTGCCAGGCCTTCTCGGCTCGCCGACGGAAGGCGGAAAAGCTCGTCGGCAGGTCGGCCACGCCGGTGGGCAGGCTCGATGCATCGAACAGCATGCCCCCATCGGTCCTCACCACCTCGCAACGCCCCTCGAGCCGTGCGGCGAGGGTCGCCACCGCCTCGTCCTCGTCGCAACCGGCGTCGTGGCGAACGCGTACCCGGGTCGCTGCGTGCCGTTCGGCGAGGTCCGCGACCACCGTCACCGGATCATCGATGCGCACCAGCAGGTCACTGCCGCGCTTGAGCAGCTCGCCGCGCAGTTCGATCAGGCTCTGCCAGAGGAACTGCAGGCGGGCCGGGCCGACCCGTCGCGCCGCCAGCCCGGGCAGGGCCGACTCCAGCCAGCTGGCGTCGAGCACGTAGACGCACAGCAGCTGCTCGGGCGGCGTCGGAAAGGCCAGCAGCGGGTTGTCGGCCAGGCGCAGGTCGTGGCGAAACCAGGCGATCTCGGTGCTCATGCCCACCTCCCGCCAGATGGCTTCGGGCAATGGGAAGTGGCGTATCCGCCTCGGCGGGCGGCACCTCGGGCGGACAGAGCCGTAATGCGATGCATGGCGCCCCCCTCATGACGTGATTCATGGACAAGAAAAATTCAATGTATAGATATTGTACATGATATTCCGCCGCCATGAAGGCGTCATGCAGAAGGCCGCCAGCGGGCGGCCTTCACGAGACATGCAACGCTTACACGAGGGTCAGGAGGCGTCCTCGGGGTCACGCGGGGGCCGGGCGGCGTTGGCCTCGGTCTCCAGGTGGCTCTTCAGGCGGTGCGTGAGGGGGTCGTAGTTGGGCTTGAGCTCGTCCTTCACCGTGCCGCTCCACAGCCGGGAACCGACGAAATAGCCCGCCCGGCCGATCACATGGGCCGCCACCGGGGCGGTCATCATGATGAAGAGGATCACGCCGAAGGCCCGCGCCACCACCGCCACCTGGGCGAAGTGCAGTGCCACCGCCAGCATGATCAGGGTGGCCCCCAGGGTCGCGGCCTTGGTGGTGGCGTGCATGCGGGTCAGCAGGTCGGGAAGGCGCACCACCCCGAGCGCCGCCAGGAACATGAAGATCGCCCCGGCCAGTATCAGGCTGCCCTTGATCAACTCAGTCATCCCGGGGGCCTCCGCGTTCCAGGAAGCGGGCGAAGCCGATGGCGGCCATGAACGCCATCAGTGCCATGACGATGGCCACGTCGAGCAGGCTCGGCACATCGGTGGCGATGGCGATCACCCCGATGATGCCGACGAGGATCGACGAGAAGAGCTCCAGGGCCACCACCCGGTCCGGCAGGCTGGGCCCGCGGAACAGGCGCACGAAGGCCAGGCACAGCGCCAGGGCCATCACCGCCAGGCTCAGCAGGATCACGGTCGACACGGGGTCACCTCCTTTCACTAATGGAACAGCTCCAGCGCCCGGCGCTCCAGCTCCGCCAGGCTGCGCCTGAGTTCCGGCTCGTCGTCCAGGAACATGGCATGGATGTAGAGCACGCGGCGATCGTCGGAGACATCCAGGCTCAGGGTACCCGGCGTCAGCGAGATCAGGTTGGCGACGAAGGCGATCTCGAACTCGGTGCTGGCCTTGAGGGGCATGGCGATCACCCCCGGCTTCATGTACCAGGGCGGGGTGACGATGTCGTAGGAGACCTTGAGGTTGGCCATCACCAGCTCCTTGAGGAAGAAGCCGACGAAACGGATCAACCGTGGCAGCCGCTGGGCATGCCCGGCCAGAGCCGGCACCTGGGGCTGGATCAGCGCCAGCACCAGGTAGCCGAAGAACAGCCCGGCGAGCAGGTTGCGGCCGCTGAAGTCGCCAGTGAGCACGACCCAGGCGAAGCCCAGCAGCAGGTTCCAGGCGGCCCCGATCATGGCGTCACCTCCCCGGCCTCGCCGAGCACGGCCTCGATGTAGCGCTCGGGCGCCAGCAGCTGGCCGGCCGAGGCCTCGGCCAGAGCATAGATGGGCTCGGCATTGAGGCCGATGAACAGGGTGCACAGTGCCAGGCCGACCACCGGCGTGGCCATCAGCCACATCTCGCGCGGATTGACCGCCGGATAGGGGTCGACGTCCCCTTCCGGCGGCGCCGACTTCCAGAACACCTCGGCCCAGATCTTGATCATCGAATAGAGGGTGAGCAGCCCCACCAGCAGGGCGATGAAGGTCACCACGTAGGCCTCGGCCTCGATGCCGGCGCGGATCACGATGAACTTGGCGAAGAAACCGGACAGGGGCGGCATGCCGGCCAGCGACAGCGCCGGGATCAGGAACAGCACGGCCAGCCAGGGATGGCTGCGATAGAAGCCGCCCAGCGACTTGAGCTGGTAGGTTCCACGCAGCCGATGGATGATGCCGCTGACCAGGAAGAGATTCGTCTTCACGATGATGTGGTGCATGATGTAGAAGACCCCGCCGATGATCGCCAGGGGCGTGAACAGCGCCAGCCCCAGGATCATGTAGCCGATCTGGCTGACGATATGGAACGACAGGATGCGCCGGAACTCGAACTGTGCCGCCGCGCCCAGCACCCCGGAGAGCATGGTGAACCCCGCCCCCCACAGCAGGATCTCGTGGGTATAGCCCGGGCTCTGGTTGAAGATCAGCGTGAACACCCGGAACAGCGCATAGACCCCGACCTTGGTCAGCAGGCCGGCGAACAGCGCGGATACGGCCACAGGCGGGGTGTGGTAGGAGGCCGGCAGCCAGAAGAACAGCGGGAAGGCCGCCGCCTTGATGCCGAAGGCCACCATGAACATCATCGCCAGGACATCGACCATGCCGTCGTCCTCCAGGGTCGCCAGGCGACGGGCGATGTCGGCCATGTTGAGCGTGCCCACCATCCCATAGAGCAGCCCCACCGCGACCAGGAAGGTCACCGAGGAGACCAGGTTAAGGGTAACGTACTTGATCGCCCCCTCCATCTGCGCCTTCTCGCTGCCCAGGATCAGCAACGCGAAGGACGCCACCAGCATCACCTCGAACCAGACGTAGAGGTTGAAGATGTCGCCGGTGAGGAAGGCCCCGGCGACCCCGGCCAGCAGCAGGTGCATCAGCGGGAAGTAGCCGTAGGCCTCGTGACCGCGCCCTACCGTGGCCAGCGAGAAGAGCGCCACGGCGAAGCCGATGATGCCAGTGAGCACCACCATGATCGCCCCCAGCAGGTCGGCCACCAGGCTGATGCCGAAGGGCGCGGGCCAGCCGCCCATATGCATCACCAGGATGCCGTCGCGATTGACCGTGGCCAGCAGCCACAGGCTGGTCAGCAAGAGGCCAGCGGTACCGGCCACGGCGACGAAGCGCTGCATGC
This sequence comes from Halomonas rhizosphaerae, assembly GCF_030012485.1. Classification (NCBI taxonomy): domain Bacteria; kingdom Pseudomonadati; phylum Pseudomonadota; class Gammaproteobacteria; order Oceanospirillales; family Halomonadaceae; genus Halomonas; species Halomonas rhizosphaerae. Next base: position 9,315 of record NZ_JASCQQ010000008.1, on the reverse strand, counting down.
TCCGGGAGCGCCAGAACACCAGCGACAGGGCTCCCGACAGCAGCGGGATGAGGATGGGCAGCGCGATCTGGGGATTCACGTGTCGGTATCCTTCATCTTGTCCAGGTCATCGGCACGCACGATCTCCCAGGCACGACGCACCAGCACCACGGCGAACGACAGCACCCCGAAGGCGATGACGATAGCGGTGAGCACCAGTGCCTGGGGCAGCGGGTCGGCCACCGGGCCCTCGGGCGCCGTCAGGCCCTGCGGGACCAGCGGCGGTGCGCCGCGCACCATGCCCGCCGTGGCGAAGATCAGCAGGTTGGCGGCATTGGAGAGCAGCATCAGCCCGATCACCAGCTTGACGATGGAGCGGCGCAGCATCATGTAGATGGCGGCGGCGAACAGGACGCCGATGGTGATGGCCATCAAGGGTTCCATGGAGCCTCCTCAGTGTTCGTCGTCTTCCTGATCGTCGGTCTTGACCAGGGCGGTGATCGCGGTGAGCACCGAGCCCACTACCACCAGATAGACGCCGATATCGAAGATCAGCGGCGTCGAGGCCTTGAAGTCGATGACCGGGATGGTCCACCACTGGGCCGTGAAGAAGGGCTCGCCGACCCACCAGGCCGGCAGCGTGGCGAGCACCCCGAGCAGCAGTCCCATGCCGACCAGGTCGCGGGGCGACACCTTGAGCATCTCGCTCAGGGCGCGACGCCCACGGGCGAAGAGGTAGAGCGCGAAGGCTCCCGCCGCCACCAGGCCGGCGATGAAGCCGCCCCCCGGCTCGTCGTGCCCGCGCAGCAGCAGGAACAGCGAGAAGAGCAGCTGCAGCGGCAGCAGCAGCCGCGCCGCGGCATTGAGGATCAGTGTGCCCGATCTAACCATCGTCTCTCTCCGGCGGCGGCGCCTGGCGCCGGGCATCGTACGCCTCGGCATGGAAGCGCAGCATGGCGTAGACGCCGATGGCCGCCAACGCCAGCACGAACATCTCGCCCAGGGTATCCAACGCCCGGAAGTCGACCAGGATGACGTTGACGATGTTGTGGCCATGGCCCAGCGGCTGGCTGTTGGCGGTCATGTAGTCCGAGATCCGCGGCAGCCGCTCGCCGGACAGCACCGAGAGCATCAGCAGGGTGATCAGGCCGCCGGTGAGGCTCGCCACCGCAAGGTCTCGCAGCCGTTCGATGGGCGTGGAGAGGGTGGCGAAGCGCGGCAGGCGGAACAGCACCAGCACCAGCAGGATCACCGTCAGGGTCTCCACCAGCAACTGGGTGATCGCCAGGTCCGGGGCGCTGAACAGCACGAAGGTCAGGGCGATGGAGAAGCCCATGATGCCCAGTGCGGCCACCGCTGCCAGCCGCGAGCGCATCACGCAGGCCGCCACGGCACCGGCGATCATCAGGCCGGCGACCACGGCCTCGTGGAAGTAGACCGCCAGGGCGAAGTCGAACTCGAGGGTGTGCCGGAAGACGAGCGCATGGCCGACCAGGCCCACCAGCACCAGCAGGGTCACCACCAGGTAGTTGCGAATATGCCCGTTCTGCAGCATGCGGGTCTGCCAGCCGGCCACGCTCACCATGCCGGCCATCAGCGCCTCGTAGCCGGCCTCGGGGCCGCGGGCCATGAGCGGCTCGAGGCGTGCCAGCCATGCCCGCAGGCGATCCCAGTGGCGGTAGGCCAGCAGGCCCAGCAGCAGGCTAGCGAGCGACAGCAGCAGGGGCAGGTTGACCCCGTGCCACAGCGCGAGGTGCACCTCGGCCCCGGGCGTGCCGATGCCCGCCACGGTGGCGCCCACCAGGGGATCGAGCAGACCGGGGGCCAGGCCGAACGACAGCGACAGCGCGGCCAGCAGGGCGGGCCCCGCGAGCATGGCATGCGGCGCCTCATGGGGCGCCCGGGGAGTCTCGCGCGGGACGCTGAAGAAGGGACGCAGGGCGACGATGGCCGCCACGGCTAGGGTCAGGAAGGCCGCCGTGAAGGCCAGCAGCAGGATCAGGGGGCGCCAGGCATCGACGGACAGTACCGACGCGAACATCAGCTCCTTGCCCACGAAGCCCAGCAAGGGCGGCAGCCCGGCCAGCGACAGGGCGGCGACCCCGGCCACGGCGGCGGTGATCGGCATCACCCGACGCAGCCCCCCCATGGCAGTGACGTCCTTGGTGCCGGTCTCGTGGTCGAGGATGCCGGCCACCATGAACAGCGCCCCCTTGTAGAGCGAGTGAGCCAGCAGGAAGATCACGAAGGCGACCAGCGCCCCCTCGGTGCCGATGCCGAGCAGCATGGTCAGGGTGCCCAGCGCCATCACCGTGGAGTAGGCCAGCAGCTTCTTGACGTTGGTGTGCTGGATCGCCAGGAAAGCGCCGGTGGCCATGGTCAGCGCCCCCACCAGCGAGAGGGTGATCACCCAGCCATCGGTGCCGCCGAGAGCGGGATGCAGCCGGGCGAGCAGATAGACCCCCGCCTTGACCATGGTCGCCGAGTGCAGGTAGGCCGAGACCGGCGTGGGGGCCGCCATGGCGTTGGGCAGCCAGAAGTGGAAGGGGAACTGCGCCGACTTGGTGAAGGCGCCCAGCAGCACGCAGACCAGCAGCGGCGTGTAGAGCGCATGCTCGCGCAGCAGCTCGCCGCGGCGGGTGAGCTCGGCCAGCGACCAGCTGTCACCGGCCACGGCGAGCATGGCGAACCCGGCGAGCAGCGCCAGGCCGCCGCCCACGGTGACGAAGAGCCCCTGGAGCGCCGCCTTGCGGGCGGCGAGGTCGGTGTGGTTGAAGCCGATCAGCAGGTAGGAGGTGATGCTGGTCAGCTCCCAGAACACGAAGAGCGTGACCAGGTTGTCGGCCAGCACCAGGCCGAGCATCGACATCATGAAGGCGGTGATCACCACCAGGAAGCGCGGCAGGTCGCGATGGCCACGCAGGTACTCCCCCGAGTAGACCAGCACCAGGGCGCCGATCACCGTGATCAGCATGGCGAACAGCCAGGCGAGGCCGTCGATCAGGAAGGTCAGGGTGATGTCGAGCCCCGGCACCCAGGCCCACTCCAGCAGCAGGACCTCGCCGGAGGCGACCGCTGGCCACTGGCCGAGCAGCCAGGCCGCCAGGGAGGCGGGCAGCAGGGCCATCACCAGCGGCGTCCGGGCCCCGAACCAGTGATGCAGCAGCGGGGCCATTCCCGCCACCACGAAGCCTCCCAGCACGGCAAGTTGCATCAGGCGCCCTCCCCTGTCGTGACGGCGTTCGCGGCACCGTCGCCGCCCCCACCGATTCGAACGCTCAACTCTATAGAGACAAGGTGTTGAAAGGCAAGGAGGCGGCGAGCGAGTTCCCTTTGCGGTAGAGTGGAAAGGAGCCAAGCCATGGGGGGGCTACCTGACCCAGGGACGGGATGCGACGGCATGTCGCTTGCGTCATCCTGTCCCGCGGGCACGCTAGGCCCTCCCCGTTCCCGGACCCGCGCAGGATGACCGATCGATGACATTGCTGTGGATAGCCCTGTTGCCCCTGCTGGGGGTGCTGGTGCCCGCGTTCACCGAGCGACGCGGGCGACGATTCTGCTCCCTGGCCACCGCGCTGCTGCCCGCGCTGGCCCTGCTGCTGACCCTCGGGCAGCTGCCGGACCTGGCCGCCGGCGAGGCACTGCGCTTCGCCGTCGACTGGGTACCCACCCTGGGCCTCGACCTGGCCTTCCGGCTGGACGGCCTGTCGGTGCTGTTCAACCTGCTGATCATGGGGATCGGCCTGCTGATCCTGCTCTATGCGCACTACTACCTGTCGCCGGAGGAACCCTTCGGGCGCTTCTACGCCTATCTGATCCTGTTCATGGCCTCCATGGTCGGCATCGTGATGGCCGACAACCTGCTGCTGCTGTGGCTCTTCTGGGAGCTCACCAGCATCTCCTCCTTCCTGCTGATCGGCTTCTGGTCGCACCGCAGCGACGCCCGCAAGGGCGCGCGCATGGCCTTGACCGTGACCGGCGCCGGAGGCCTGGCGCTGCTCGCCGGCCTGCTGCTGCTGGGCGACATGGTGGGCAGCTACGCCATGGACGACGTCCTGGCCGGCGGCGAGGCGATTCTCGCCGACCCGCGCTACCCGCTGATGCTGGTGCTGGTGCTGCTCGGCGCCTTCACCAAGTCGGCGCAGTTCCCCTTCCAGTTCTGGTTGCCCCATGCCATGGCGGCCCCCACGCCGGTCTCCGCCTATCTGCACTCGGCGACCATGGTCAAGGCGGGCATCTTCCTGATGGCGCGCCTGCACCCGGCCATCGCCGGCAGCGAGCTGTGGTCGGTGATCGTTTCCCTGGTCGGCATGGCCACCATGCTCTATGGCGCCTGGTTCGCCCTGCTCAAGACCGACCTCAAGGGCATCCTGGCCTTCTCGACGGTCAGCCACCTGGGACTGATCACCGTGCTGCTGGGGATCGGCACGCCCATGGCGGTGCTCGCGGCACTCTTCCATATCCTCAACCACGCCACCTTCAAGGCGGCGCTGTTCATGAGCGCAGGCATCATCGACCATGAGACCGGCACGCGCGAGCTGGGCCGCCTGGGGGGCCTGCGCCGGGCCATGCCGGTCACCGCGGTGCTGACCAGCGTGGCGGGCGCCGCCATGGCCGGCGTGCCGCTGCTCAACGGCTTCCTCTCCAAGGAGATGTTCTTCACCGAGACCCTGGCGACCCCGGTGCTGGGCGGGTTGAGCTGGCTGCTGCCGGTACTCGCCACCCTGGGCGGCATCCTCTCGGTGGCCTACTCGCTGCGCCTGGTGCATGCGGTCTTCTTCAGGCCGGCCCGCGAGGCGCCGCCCAGGTCGCCCCATGAGCCGCCCTGGCTGATGCGCGCCCCGGTGGTACTGCTGGTGGTGCTGTGCGTGGTCGTGGGCCTGGCCCCCGTGCTGGCGGAGGGGCTGCTGGGCCTGGCGCTGGCGCCGGTGCTGGGCGAGGCGTTCGAGTTCCACCTGGCGATCTGGCACGGCGTCAACCTGCCGCTTATGATGGGCCTGGTGGCCCTGGTCGCCGGCGTAGCGACCTACTGGCGCCACCCCGACCTGCGCCGCTTCCTCAAGGGATTCCGCCCGGTGGATGCCCGCCTGGTGTTCGAGGCCGCCGTGCAATGGCTGGGACGCGGCTCGGAGGCGGGCCTGGCCCGGTTCGACGGGGGCTCGCTGCAACGCTATATGACCTGGCTGCTGTTGGCCGCCCTGCTGATGGGCGGCCTGGGCCTGGCGCGCCTGAGCGGGTTGACCGGCGAGCTGGGCAACCAGCCCCTCGACGGCATCCTGCTGCTGGGGGCCGGCCTGCTGATCTTCGGCGGCATTGCGACGGCCGCCACCCACCGCTACCGCCTGATCTCGCTGCTGATGCTCTCGGTAGTGGGCCTGGTGGTCGCCCTGACCTTCGCCCGCTTCTCCGCGCCCGACCTGGCGCTGACCCAGCTCTCGGTGGAGGTGGTGACCATGATCCTGCTGATGCTGGCGCTGTTCTTCCTGCCCCAGAAGACACCCCGGGAGTCCTCGAACCGCCGCAGCCTGCGCGACGTGGTGCTGGCCGGTGCCCTGGGCATGGTGGTCGCCAGCCTCAACTACGCGGTGCTGACGCGGGACAATGCCCCCATCTCGGGCTTCTTCCTGGAGAACAGCGTGCCCGGCGGCGGCGGCCACAACGTGGTCAACGTCATCCTGGTGGACTTTCGTGGCTTCGATACCCTGGGCGAGATCACCGTGCTGGCGCTGGCGGGCCTGGCGATCTTCAAGCTGCTCAACCGGCTGCGACTGTTCATGCCACACAGCGACGGCAAGGGTCGACTCTGGTCACCGGACCACTATCCGGCGATTCTCACCTCCATCTCCATGGCGCTGCTGCCGCTGGCCCTGCTGGTGTCGGCCTTCATCTTCCTGCGCGGCCACAACCAGCCCGGCGGCGGTTTCATCGCCGGTCTGGTCACCGCCGTGGCGCTGATCCTGCTCTACATGGCCCGCGGCGTCGAATGGGTCCAGCAGCGCCTCGACTTCCCCTATCAGCCGGTAGCGATCGCCGGGGTAGCCGTCGCCACCCTCACGGGGCTCGGCAGCTGGCTGTTCGGCCATCCCTTCCTGACCTCGGCCTTCGGTTACTTCCACCTGCCGCTGGTCGGCAAGTTCGAGCTGGCCACCGCCATGCTCTTCGACCTCGGCGTCTACCTGGCGGTGGTGGGGGCCACGCTGATGATCCTCGCCAACCTGGGCAAGGTCACCACGCCCCACCGCCCGGCCAAGGAAGCCGCCACGAGCTTCGACACCGCCCCCACTTCGCGACCCGGCAAGGAGAAACGCTGATGGAAAGCCTCTACGCCATCACCACCGGCGTGCTGACCGCCTGCGGGCTCTATCTGGTCCTGCGTGGCCGCACCTTCCCGGTGGTGGTCGGCCTCACCCTGCTCTCCTATGCGGTCAACCTCTTCCTGTTCTCCATGGGCGGGCTGACCACCGACGGGGCCGCCATCCTCGACGGGCCGGCCGACTATGCCGACCCGCTGCCCCAGGCACTGGTGCTCACCGCCATCGTGATCGGCTTCGCCATGACCGCCTTCGTGGTGATCCTGGCCATGCGCGCGCGCAGCGAGGCAGGCAACGACCATGTCGACGGCCGCAAGCATGAAGACGGGGAGGGGCGCCCGTGATGCAGCATCTGATCGTCCTGCCCGTGGTGCTGCCGCTGGTCGCCGGCATCCTGCTGCTGTATCGCCGCCAGGGAGCCACCCGGGCCAAGCGCCTGGTCGGGGTCGTCGCCACGGCGGCACTGGTGGTGGTCGGCTTCGCCCTGGTGGCCCGTGCCGCCGGCGGCGAGGTCACCTACTATGCGCTGGGTGACTGGCAGCCGCCCTTCGGCATCGTGCTGGTGCTCGATCGCCTCTCGGCGCTGATGGTGCTGCTCACCGCGGTGCTCGCCCTGGGGGCGGTGGTGTTCGCCTGTGCCGGCGACGACGAGCGCGGCAGCAACTTCCACGGCCTCTTCCAGTGGCAGCTGATGGGCATCAACGGGGCCTTCCTCACCGGTGACCTGTTCAACCTCTTCGTGTTCTTCGAAGTGCTGCTGCTGGCCTCCTACGCCCTGCTGCTGCACGGCGGCGGCAAGGCGCGTATCCAGGCCGGCGTGCACTACGTGGTGCTCAACCTGGCCGGTTCCTCGCTGTTCCTGATCGCCGTGGGCGTGCTCTACGGCTCCACCGGCACCCTCAACATGGCCGACATGGCGGTGCGCCTCGCCGAGCTGCCCGCCGAGCGGGCCGGGCTGGTCACCGCCGGCGGCCTGATGCTGCTGGTGGTGTTCGGCCTCAAGGCGGCGATCCTGCCGCTCTACTTCTGGCTGCCGCGGGCCTACGCCGCCGCGCCGGCGCCGGTGGCGGCGCTGTTCGCCATCATGACCAAGGTCGGCATCTACGCCATCCTGCGGGTCTATTCGCTGGTCTTCGGCGACCACGCCGGACCGCTGGCGGACCTCGAGCAGGCTTGGGTGTGGTGGCTCTCGCTGGGCACCCTGGTGGTGGCCGGGGTCGGCGTGCTCGCGGCCCGTGACCTGCGCCTGCTGGTGGCCTACCTGGTGCTGGTCTCGGTGGGCACCCTGCTGGCCGGCATCGGCATGGGCTCGCCGGCCGCCGTCTCCGCCCTGCTCTACTACCTGATACACACCACCCTGATCACCGGTGGGCTCTTCCTGCTGGCCGAGCTGATCGGCCTGCAGCGGGGCAAGGCCGGTACCCGCCTGGTCAGGGGCCGCCCCCTGCACCAGGGCGGCTGGCTGGCCGGGCTGTTCTTCGTCGGTGCCGTGGCGGTGGCCGGCCTGCCACCGCTCTCGGGGGCCATCGGCAAGGCCCTGATGATGGCGGCCGCCGAGGGCGGCCAGCGCGCCTGGCTGTGGCCGATCCTGCTGGGCACCGGCCTGTGCGCGCTGATTGCCCTGTCCCGGGCCGGCTCCACCCTGTTCTGGCGGAGCCACGGGGAGCCGATGGGCCTGCCCCTGCCGCGGCGCCAGTGGTTCGGGGTCGCCTGGCTGCTGGGGGCCTCGCCGCTGCTGGTGGCCCTGGCCGGCCCGGTCAGCGACTACACCCGGGCCACCGCCGAGCAGCTGGCCAACCCCCAGGTGGTGGTCAACGCCCTGTTGAACGATGCCGGAGGCACGCCATGATCAAGCCCCGTCCCTGGCTGCCGACCCCCCTGCTGTCGATCCTGCTGCTGGCGGTCTGGCTGCTGCTGGTGCGCAGCACCGCCTTCGGCCAGCTCCTGCTGGGCGGTTTCCTGGCGGTGGTGATCCCGCTGGCCACCCATCGCTTCTGGGATGCTCAGCCCCATGTGGCCCGGCCCTGGAAGCTGCTGCGCTTCGTGTTGCGCGTGCTCGGCGACATCCTCATCGCCAACATCGAGGTGGCCTGGCTGATCGTCAATCCCTGGCGCCGGCTGCGCCCCCACTTCGTGGAATACCCGCTGATGCTGGAGGACCGCTTCACCATCACCCTGCTGGCCAACACCATCAGCCTGACCCCGGGCACGGTATCGGCCAACCTGCGCCTGGACGGCCGTACGCTGCTGATCCATGCCCTGGACGTGGAGGATGAGGAGGCGCTGATCGCGCATATCCGCGAACGCTACGAGCGGCCGCTGAAGGAGATCTACGAATGCTAGACATTGCCCTGTGGACCAGCATGGCCCTGGTGGTGGCGGCCCTGCTGCTCAACGTCTATCGCCTGACGGTGGGGCCGGACATGCCGGACCGGATCCTGGCGCTGGACACCATGTACGTGAATTCCATCGCGCTGATCGTGCTGATGGGACTGTGGCTGAACACCAAGACCTACTTCGAGTCGGCGCTGCTGATCGCCATGCTCGGCTTCATCAGCACTGTGGCGGTCTGCAAGTACCTGCTGCGCGGCGACATCATCGAATAGGAGGCCCCATGACGCTGTACGTGTTCCTCGAGGGCGTGATCGCCTTCCTGCTGGTCGCCGGTGGCGCCTTCGCCTTCATCGGCTCGCTGGGCATGGCCCACCTGCGCGACTTCTACATGCGCCTGCACGGGCCCACCAAGGCCACCACCCTGGGGATCGGCTGCATGCTGGTCGCCTCGATGCTCTATTTCTGGGTGATCGACGGCAAGCCCGACATCCAGGAGATGCTGATCACGCTGTTCCTGTTCATCACCGCCCCGGTCAGCGCCCACCTGCTGGCCAAGACCGGCCTGCACCTGCAGCTGCGACACGAGGACAAGACCCGCGGCAACCCGCCCGAGCTGCGCGACGAGGAGATCGGCGAAAAGCCGGTACCACACCCGGATCGCGGCCACGGCTGACACGCCTCGGGCCCGCCA
>NZ_JASCQQ010000004.1:0-5064 GCF_030012485.1 Halomonas rhizosphaerae | reverse complement strand
CCATGTTCCAGCTCACCCGCAGCGTCACCTGGCAGGCCCTCCAGGGCCTGCAGCAGCAGACCGCCAACGACCGCATCCGCGACTACTTCGCCGCCGACCCCCAGCGCTTCGAGAAGATGAGCCTGCGCGTCGGCGGGCTCTTCCTCGACTACTCCAAGCAGCCCGTCTCCGACGCGGTGCTGGCCACGCTGATCGAGCTCGCCGAGCACTCGGCGCTGGTCCAGCGCCGCGCCCAGATGTTCTCCGGCGACATCATCAACGTCACCGAGGACCGGCCCGTCCTCCATACGGCCCTGCGCAATCTCGGTGAGGGACCGCTCAAGGTCGACGGCCAGGACGTGATGCCGGAGATCCAGCGCACCCGCGAGCAGATCCGCGCCTTCTCCGAGGCGGTGCGCAGCGGCGAGTGGACGGGGTACGACGGCCAGCGCATCAAGGACGTGGTCAACATCGGCATCGGCGGCTCGGACCTCGGCCCTAACATGGCCTGCCGGGCGCTGCTCAAGCACCGCCACCCGGGGCTCGGCTTCCACTTCGTCTCCAACGTCGACGGCGCCCATATCCAGAAGGTGCTCAGCCGCCTCGACCCGGCCACCACCCTGTTCATCGTCTCCACCAAGACCTTCTCCACCCAGGAGACGCTGCTCAACGCCCATACCGCGCGCCGCTGGTTCCTGGACAACGCCGGCCCGGAGGCCGACGTGGGGGCGCACTTCATCGCCGCCTCGACCAACAAGGCGGCGGCCATGGCCTTCGGCATCCGCGAGGAGAACGTCTTCGAGTTCTGGGCCTGGGTCGGCGGGCGCTACTCGATGTGGTCCTCCATCGGCCTGCCCATCGCACTCTCCATCGGCTTCGAAGGGTTCATGGAGCTGCTCGAGGGCGCCTATGAGATGGACCAGCACTTCCTGTCCGCGCCCTTCGCCGAGAACATGCCGGTGCTGATGGCGCTGATCGGCATCTGGCACATCAACTTCCAGGGCGCCGAGACCCAGGCCATCGTGCCCTACGACCAGGCGCTGCATCAGCTGCCGGCCTTCCTGCAGCAGCTCGACATGGAGTCCAACGGCAAGTCGGTGGACATCTTCGGCCACCCGGTGGACTACAAGACCGGGCCCATCGTCTGGGGCCAGACCGGTTCCAACGGCCAGCACGCCTTCTTCCAGCTGCTCCACCAGGGCACCCGCTACGTGCCCATCGACTTCATCGCCTCGCTCAGGCCCGAGCCGGGCATGGAGGAGCACCACTTCGCGCTGCTCACCAACATGCTGGCCCAGGCCAACGCCTTCATGGAGGGCAGCCAGACCGGCAGCCGGCTCGACCCCTACAGCTGCCCGGGCAACCGCCCCTCCAGCGTGCTGCTGCTCGACGAGCTGACGCCGAAGAACCTCGGCGCGTTGATCGCGCTCTACGAGCACAAGGTGTTCGTCCAGGGGGTGATCTGGAACATCAACTCCTTCGACCAGTGGGGGGTGCAGCTGGGCAAGCGCATCGCCGGCGAGATCAGCGAGCGCATCGACGCCCACAGCCAGGACTTCGATGCCTCCACCCAGGGCCTGCTGGCGCTGGTGCGCGGACACTTCGCGTCGGGCGGCGAACCGGCTGCCAAGGGCGGCAGGAAGGGCAAGACCCAGGGCTGAGGGCCCTCACCCCCGGGCGAGCGCCAGCCGCTGCCCGGCGCGATACCCCGCCCAGGCGGCGCCCAGCCAGACCACGAGACTGACCGCCACATAGCTCAGGGCCGCCATATGGCGGCCCTGATGCATCAGGTTGAGGGTCTCCAGGCCAAATAGCGAGAAGGTGGTGAAGCCGCCGCAGAAGCCGCCCACCAGGAAGGGCTGCCAGCGCGCGACCCGGCCGTGGGTGCGGCGGGCGGCATAGGCGGCGAAGCCGACGATCAGCCAGGAACCGAGGCCGTTCACCACCAGGGTGGCCCAGGGGAAGGCCGGTCCCGCCAGCGCCAGCGAGACCAGGTAGCGCAGCGTGGATCCCATGGCGCTGCCCAGCCCCACGGCAGCATAGGCACGCCAGGCGATCATGGCAGGCCCCCCGCCAGCCAGGCCCCGGCCAGCAGGGCGGTGACCCCGGTCCCCAGGGTCAGGGCGACGTAGCCCAGGGCCGCGGCCTCGCGCCGCTGCTGGCAGAGCGTCAGGGTCTGCAGGCTGAAGGAGGAGACGGTGGTGTAGCCCCCCAGCAGGCCGATGGCCAGCAGCGACCAGGCCGGCCCCGCCCCGGGGCCAGGCAGGCCCAGCCCACCGGCCGCGAGGCCCATCAGCAGGGCGCCGCTCAGGTTGACCACCAGGGTCCCCCAGGGAAAGCCGACCCCCAGGTAACGGGCCACGAGGTTGCCTACCGCCAGGCGCACCATGCCGCCCAGCCCCCCGCCACCGGCCACGGCCAGCAGCACCAACGGGTCGATGCTCATCCACTCCCCAAGCGTTGCAAGAAAGGTCCCGGATGGTGACGACAAGGCGCCAAAAAAAAGCCACCCGGTGAGGGTGGCCAAGAGTATCGCATGCTTGCCTTGCAGGGGGCAGTGACCCTCGGGTCGCTGCCGAGAACAATCTTGGCACAAGATTGCCATGATGTACAATTTATGTACATGAGCATGTGATGACAACGTCCGGGTCGTGACCCCGGGACAAAGTCCGTATCATGCTGATAACTGAGCGCAACCCTGACACCACATCGCCAACACGCCATAGAGACGGAGGTCACAGCGTGAACCCAATGCGAGCCCTTCCTGCCATCCTCGGCTGGCTGCTGATTGCCCTGGTGGCACTCGCCGCCCCGGCCCAGGCCCAGCAGGCCGACACCGGCAGCGAGCCGCCGGCCTACTCCACCCTGGCCGACCTGCTCGAGAACGAGCAGTCACGCCAGCAGCTGATCGACCAGCTGCGCGGCATGGCCGGTGACGTCGCCGCCTCCGAATCGGCGGGTGCCGAGGAGAGCGCCGCTGGCGCCGAGCCCTCGCTGCCCAGGCAGCTGGCCGAGGCCACCAGCCGCATCGTCGGCGATGTCGGTAGCCAGTTCACCAGCCTGGCGGAGGTGCTCGGCGGTCTGTTCACCGGCAGTGCCGATGCGACCAGCAGCTTCGACACGGCCGCCTTCACCAGCGCCGCCATCAACCTGGGTCTGGTGATACTGGCGACCTTCGTGCTGTTCGTGGCCATCCGTCGCCTCGCCCGGCCGCTGTTCACGCGCATCAGCCAATGGTCGCTCAACGGCCAGGGGCTGACCCCGGTTCTGCGACTGGTACTCTGCGTGGCCCTGGCGGCGGTGATCGACGTGGCGGTGGTGGCCCTGGCCTATGTGGGGGGCAATCTGGTCGCCACCTTCGCGGTGGGCGAGACCGGCGAGCTCTCCACCCGTGCCTCGCTGTTCCTCAACGCCTTCCTGGTGATCGAGCTGCTCAAGGCGGCCGTGCGCATGCTCTTCTCGTCGCGCTACGAGGGGTTGCGCCTGCTGCCGGTGGGGGCCGAGGACGCCTCCTACTGGAATAGCTGGATCGCCCGCCTGATCGGGCTGGTGGGCTATGGCCTGATGGTGGTGGTGCCGCTGGTCAACGCCTACCTGTCGCCGACCCTGGGCCAGAGCATCGGCACCCTGATCATGGTCGGTGCCTTCATCTATGCGGTCGCCGTGGTGCTGCGCAATCGGGTTCGCCTGCGCGACGCCCTCAACCACAAGGCCGACAACGCCACCATGGCGGCCAGCCGGGTCTCGCTGCAGCTGTTCGCCCGCACCTGGCATCTGTTCGCCCTGGCCTACTTCGTGATGGTGCTGGTGCTGGTGCTGACCCGGCCGGCGGACGCCCTGCCCTTCGTGCTCTTCGCCACCCTCAAGACCATCGCCGCGGTGGTGGCGGGCCTGCTGGTCTCGAGCCTGCTGACCCAGACCATCGGCCGGCGCATCCGCCTGGGCGACGACCTGCGCCGCAAGCTGCCCCTGCTCGAGCCACGGCTCAACAGCTACGTGCCCAATGCCCTGCGGGTGATCCGCACCCTGATCCTGATCACGGTGTTCCTGGTGGTGCTGAACGCCTGGGGCGCCTTCGACCTGGCGGCCTGGTACGCCTCCGAGGCCGGCCGCGGCCTGGTCGGCAAGGTGGTCAGCGTGTCGGTGATCCTGGTGATCGCCGTGGCCGCCTGGCTGGGCCTGGCCAGCCTGATCGAGCACAAGCTCAACCCGGAGACCGGCGGCGGCGTGCCCTCGGCCCGGGCCCAGACCCTGCTGGCCCTGTTCCGCAATGCCCTGGCCATCGCCCTGATCACCATGACCGCGATGATCGTGCTGGCCGAGATCGGCATCAACATCGGCCCGCTGATCGCCGGTGCCGGCGTGCTGGGCCTGGCCATCGGCTTTGGCGCCCAGAAGCTGGTGCAGGACATCATCACCGGCATCTTCATCCAGGTGGAGAACGCCATGAACACCGGCGACGTGGTCACGGTGGGCGGCGTCACCGGCACCGCCGAGAAGCTCAGCATCCGCTCGGTGGGCATCCGTGACCTCTCCGGCACCTACCACATCGTGCCCTTCTCCAGCGTGGACACCGTCTCCAACTACATGCGCGAGTTCGGTAACCATGTCGGCGAGTACGGCATCGCCTACCGCGAGAGCATCGACGAGGCCATCGACCAGCTCAAGCTGGCCTTCGAGGACCTCAGGGCCAGCGAGGAGCACGGCCACAAGCTGCTGGAGCCGCTCACCGTGGCCGGCGTCGTGGCGCTGGCCGACAGCTCGGTGAACATCCGGGTGGTCATCAAGACCACGCCCGGCGACCAGTGGGCCGTGGGTCGCGCCTACAACCGCCTGGTCAAGCTGCGCTTCGACGAGGCCGGCATCGAGATTCCCTTCCCGCACACCACGCTCTACTTCGGCGAGGACAAGGCGGGCCGTTCACCGGCCGCCAACGTTCGGGTGCTGGAGTCCACGGCTCGGCAACGCAAGGGGGTCGCGCCCCACCAGGAGGATCCCGAGCGGGGCATCCAGGAGATCGCCGACCCCGACCACCGCAATCCCTCGGGGGACGACATCGAGGAGCCCTGACATCCGGGCGAATCT